>JAFEBR010000164.1 GCA_018242565.1 Planctomycetota bacterium
CCATCGGGGTCGAATGAATTCAACCGCCGCAGCCAGCTCGTGCCAAACGTTCACGAAGGGGTCTGACCATCCTCAACCGCTTGAATGGTGCACAGTCAATCTAGCTCACACTTGAGCCACAGGCGGTCGGAGGCTGCCAGAATTCTCAGAGCTGGCTCAGCGCGCCCAGCCTGGTCAGCGTACCCGCTACTTGGCACACGATGGTCACAGGCGGGAAATCAGCCGCCGACCGCATAACCGCTTCAGGCGAATTTTTCAGCGGCAGCCACCGCCAGTTCATCGCAACGTTCGTTTTCGGGATGGCCTGTGTGTCCACGAACGACAGTAAAACGAATCGAATGCCGGGCCAGCAACTCATCGAGCTTGCGCCACAGTTCTTCGTTCTTGAGGGGCTTTAACTGTTTACCTTCGCGCCGGCGCCAGCCATTGCGTTTCCAGCCCGGCAGCCATTCGCGACACCCCTTGGCGACATATTCGCTGTCGGTCACGACTTCCACCTCGGACGCCCGTTTCAGGGCTTCCAGACCGGAAATCAGGGCCTGCAATTCCATCCGATTATTGGTGGAATCAGCCTCGCCGCCGCTGACCTCGACGACTTTCCCGCTGGCGGGATGCTTCAAAATATACGCCCAACCGCCAGGCCCCGGATTACCCGAACAGGCCCCATCGGTAAACAGTTGCACGAAGGGGAGCGAGTTTGGCCCGATTGCGGCACTCATGATTAGCGTTCGCGGAAAGTGATGCGCCCGCGTTTGGGATCGTACGGTGAAATCTCGACCGTGACTTTGTCGCCCGGAACGATACGAATGAAGTTCTTTCGCATCCTTCCCGCAACGTGCGCCATCACCTCGTGCCCACCTTCCAGTTGCACAATAAATTGCGTATTGGCCAGCGCCTTCATGACGACGCCGTCCATCGGAATACCTTCTTCTTTGGGCATAACGCTCCTGAGACCACCTAGATTCTTACCGGCAAAACTTCCCGGTATTGACTAAAACGTTCAATTGTGCCACGAGCCGGCGCAATACTCAAGAGATATCGAGAAGAAGTCTACCCCTGCGGCCGCCGGCGCACGCCTGCCGCCGCCGCTCGGTTCCGGCTCTGGAAACGCCTGGCCCATGGTTGCCGGCCCGGTTTCGCCTCTAAAAGGCCCCGTGCGCCACACTACCGTTACACCGATCGCAGCGATTGCAGCGACCTCGGCCCCCCCATGGCCATCCGCAAACCGGCGATCTTCTTCGGCATTTCTTCGCCAGTCGGTACGCCGTGCAGCAGGCTGTCACGAAGGCCACCTTTTTTTCCGGACTTTGTTCAGCCCGACCGCCTCGTCTGAAATCGCGTGCTAGATTTCCCTCGATTCCTCATTTGGCCTGTATTTGACGCGGAAACCAGAATTATGGGTTTTCTGAAACGGTTTTTGAAAAACGTCTTCCGAGACGGTCACCCTCACAACACGGCGAGCAGCTTCGAAAATCTGACCGAAGATCAGCTCGAATCGCACATGAAGATCGCCCGGTATGGCGACTTTCTGCTGACCGAGGCCATTCGGCCCTCGTTTGACCTGCAGATCGTCCCCACAGTTGGCTACCGCCACGATGTGTATCGGGACAAAGATACGGGAGTCGACATTCCCGTGCTGATGGTTTCCGCGTCGCGGGAACAACTGTTTGATCTGTTCCTCGATCTGCTCGATCCCCTCGGGACCGAAGTCGATGTTGTGCTGGAGACGAGTCATGATCGCGACAGTCGCGGGCACGACGATCTCTACCGCGAACACATCGACATGCCCGTGCTCAAGAGCACGCTGTGTGACTTCGAAGAGCAGATTCTGGACGACGGCTGCCTGGGTGTGGCCGTGCTGAACCCGAGCATTCCGCTCGAGGTGCAATTCGACGAACACAAACTTCTGATCATGTACGGACAGGATCTGTCGGACTTCGAACGGGTTCTGGAGCAGTGGGACATTCCCCGCTGCGAGAACATGCGATTCATTACCGAGGCCGAACACGTCCACTCGTCAACCGACGAAATGTCACGGTCGTTCCAGGAACTCCGCTATCGGCTGGGGTTGGACGACGGAGTCGGATCGGACGAACGCGGCGGAGGAGACCGTTATTCATGGAGTGAGTCCTGATTCGGTGAAGGAAGGGGAGCGGCCATGCGAGTCGCCTTAAAAATCACAGTGAGCGGCGCCATCCTGCTGTGCGGGTGCGCGGGGAATCGGGCCTATCGTCCGACAGGGCCGACCCTGATGCCCGGAGGTGCTACCCCCGGCGGGGCCGCCGTCGATTCAGGCTCTGACCTCGGAACTCCCACGCCGGTGCTGCCGCACGACTCCAGTCCGGAATCGTCCTCGTACAAACCCAAAAAATCGTCGGCCCCCAAACTGGGGCCCCTGCTGCCGACCGCGGGTCGCGAACGCACCATCGACAATCCGCTGCAAACGGCTCAACTGCACGCTCCCGATCCGGTCGCCGCCGCTCCCAAAAAATCGAGCGAGGTCGATGCACGTCCGATTTCGGGCTTTGAAAAACCTGTCATCGTCGAAAACCAGACTTGGAGCAGCTATTACCGCAGTACCGAAAAACGGGCGATCGAGTCGATGATTCTCGGTTCCGGTGCTCGACATGTGGTGATTCTCGCCAGTTTGCATGGCGACGAGACGCAGAGCCAGGCGCTCATCGACGAATTGTCACGCTGCCTGAAAGCGCAGCCCGAATATCTGAAGCAGAACACCGTTCTGCTCATTAAGACACCGAATCCCGATGGGACCAGCGATGGGTCGCCGTACAACAGTCGCGGCATCGACCTCAATCGCAACTTCCCTTCGGACAACTGGGTGGCATTAGACAACAAGCGCGGCGGCCCAAAAGCCGGCAGTGAGATCGAGACGAAAGCGCTCGTTCGGCTGCTGGGTGAATTCAAGCCCAGCCTGCTGGTCCATGTCAAAGACAGCCGTTCGCAAGGCTACGTCAACTACGAGGGTGCCGCCCGAAATCGCGCCGAACAGATTGCCAGCCTGATGTCCTGCCAGGTGATGCAGGGACGCGGAGCCCGTACGTCGGGCTCCGTGGAAAATTACGCCCAGACGCGCCTTTCGTGTCCCAGCTTGACGCTGCTTCTGCCGCGTGAAGAATCAGACGACGAAGCCTGGTCGACCTATGGGGCGGCGCTGCTGTCGCTGCTCGAATCGGTCGCGCCGGCCGGGTCGTCGGGGAACGCCTCGCGTCGCCCGGCACGGGGAAGTGCGAACGGCATCGAGGAACAACCCGATCCGTTCGATGACAATGCGATTCGCAATTCTTCGTCGAAATCGAAAGCTCCCGTCCGGAAGACTTCGAAATCCGACGATCGATCGCGGTTGCCCGAATTCCCCTCGCCGGTCCCCGAACAGGGATATCTGGAACTGCCCCCTCCGTAGTCCTGGCGACGCGGGCAGTTCGTCTCCTCAGCCAACACGCCGTGTCAGGAACCGGCCAAAGCCACCGCGGGTGTGCCGGGAGGCTCACGCACCAGCAGGTCCGGCAGCAAAACCGCCTGACCTTTGACGGCGATCGACATCGTCGGCCAGTCGCTCGAGGGGGTGACCACCTCGGCCCCTTCCTCGGTCACCAGAATGGTGTCCCCCACCTGTGCTGGACCCACCGTGGGATGCCAATACACCGGCATCCGGGGCAACAACGCAAATTCGGACGTGGGAAACAGCGGCACTTCACTCGCGAGGTAACCGGCAACATCCGCCTGCTCGGCGAAACGCCACTCGTCGGCGATACCCTGCTTTTCGTAGATCCGCTTGACCTTCTGCCAGACGGTTCCCAGAGGCCAACCCGCCTGGGAGAAAAACACACCGGTCGCCAGCAGCATGGCCGCCTGCTGGAACGGCACCACCATATCCGGTGGCGGACTGCCAAAAACGACGGTCCGCGTAACTCCACAACACAACCCCCAGCGCGAAACGGTCGCCGACACGATGCACCAGCGCTTCAGCACGTTCTCGCTGTATTGCCAGGAGCGATAGGCCCGGCCCCGCCCGTCGGCGATCGCGTGCAGACACAGCGGTTGCACCTCGTGACGGATCAGCCGATTGGCCAGTTGGCCGGCAATGTCGGCCTCGGTCTGACCGGGTTCGATATGCCGGGCAGTCGCCTCGACGGCGTGCGCGGCGAGCGCGCCCAACTTGCGCAGTCGCTCGCATTCCAGGGCCGTCAGTGGCAGTCGCAGACTGGCCACTTCCGCAGCTTCCACGGTGCAACCATTCTGGGGCTGATCACAGGCCACCGCCCGGCCGCGGCACAGATCGTCGAGCAGACCGGCCCGTCCTTCGTGCCAGGGTCGCTGCTTCAATTGAAACCCCATTCCCCACAGCGCCCTGTCGAACAGGATGGGGGAGCCGACGTTGTCGGCCAGCACGACCCGCGCTTCGGGAGTCACGAATAACGCAGCGGCCGATTCGCCCGCCGCGTCGCGCGGACAGTTCGCTCCAGAGGTGAACCAGGCAAAATTTGCGGGCTGCCGAATCAGCAGCCCGTCATATTTTTTTCGGGCGAGAAACGCGGCAATTCGCTCTTGCTTGCGGTCAATGTCTTCGTAGCGATCGGGATCGGTAATTTCGATCTCACCCGAAGACATGGAAGGGAGGAATTGTTTGGAGATTGCGGCCATCGAGCCATTCCCGTTGCGCGAAATGCGTAAGCTGACCGCAATTATATCAGACCTCGGAATCGAAGACGCGCACTTTTTTCCAGGTCGGCTTGTTCTCTTCGATGAACTTCAGGTGGCGGGGATCCTGCTGGTAGGTATCGTGATCCGCCATCGACCGGAACACGACATGCAAACCCACGTCAAATTCCCGGTCGTTGACCGGACGAGCCAGTGAATCACACAGAATGCCCGCGCTGAAATACACGACTCCCGGGTGGCCGGACAGGTATTTGTGGCAGGCGTCAACGAGTTTCTGACGGTTGGCAGGCGAACTCTCGTGCAGCGTGAAAAAGACATTGTGAACGACTTGCGGACCGGTAGTGGACATAAGGCTTGCTCCGACTCGGGATGATCCTGACTTGGGGTTTCAATCAACGGCGTGGCAGTATAACGACCGTTTCTCCGCGGGCGTTAGCGAGTCACGATCGTCCCCGACCACACGCTGCCGGATTTCATCACCACGCCCCACCCTTGCCCCGTCCGCCACTGTTGATTCGAGACTCAGGCCGAATTGCCCAACCGGATTTGCCCACGCTTCCCGACACTCGCGAGCATCATTATCGTTACGACTGGAAGTCTCGTTCGATTTCGCATCTGGCAGCAGCATCATGGACGCAACGTATCAGGATCACGGCATTCAATTTCGCTATCCCGACGACTGGGAACTTGGCGAACAGCAGGAAGCCGACCAGTTTTCCGTCACCGTCACCAGCCCCACCACCGCGTTCTGGACTCTCAGCCTGTTCAACAGCTGTCCTGAACCTGACGATGTCATCGAATCGGTTCTCGACGCGTTCCATGAGGAATACGACGAGATGGACGAGTACCCGACCACGGCCCGCGTCGCCCGCCGCCCAACGGTCGGCCGGGATATTGATTTCGTCTGCTTGAATACCATGAACTTCGCCGCGGTCCGCTCGTTTCGAACTCGACAGTTCACGGCGATGGTACTGTTTCAGCTCAATGAGTCAGAACGCGAGGATCTGGAACCGATTCTCGAACAAATCACACGCAGTCTGTCGTGCGCCGGTGCCAGCACCGACGCGGCGGAGGACGATGACGAGTTCACCGCGGACGCCGCCGGCCTCCTCGGACTGGAAATCGACGCCGACGAAGACGACTGAGCCCAAATTGTGCCGGCCACGCCTTCCAAAACCGGAAAATGACGCACCGGAATGTGGTCCAGACCGTTTACGTCATGAATACCGGGTGGTGTCTGACCCTCGGGAAGCCCGCTGCACTGGCCGTGGGGCGGGCGACCGCAATTGATTTTCGCTGGATCACGCCAAAAACCATTGGTTCCCAGGGATGTCGCCGAACATTAAGGAATTTTAATTTGTCGCGACTGGTGACCGGTGCCATACTCCCTGTATACACAAATGATCGGCGGAGCGCTCCCGCTGGTCGACATGGAATTCCTGGCGGCGGAAGGAGTTGAGAGTGTCATTTTTGTGGGAAGTCATCAGCTTCGTGCTGTTGTGTCTGGCATTGAAGCTGAGTGGCACTCTGCTCACGTGGTGTCTATCGTTTGCGGGGTCCCGGGCAGACAATCAACAAACCTCTGTGGGGAATGCCCGCCGCTCTCTGGTCGAACAAGACGCAGCCGCCCCACACCTCTCCCAGGTCGGTTTGCATCCCGATGTGGACGCACAACTGACCTTAACCCGGTCACGCTAAGCCGCGGTCGGCAGGGTGATAATGACCCGCGTCCCGGCCCCCACCGTGCTTTCCATGCGAATCGTCCCTCCATGTGATTCGACGATCGCTTTGCAGATCGCCAGCCCCAACCCCGTGCCCCCCGACTGGCTGTTGCGAGCCTGATCGATTCGCCGGAAGCGGTCGAAAATGTAGGGCAACTCGGTTTCCGGCACCCCGGGCCCGTTATCGGCGATGACCAGCCGAGTCGTGGCGGCATCGCTGGACCCCTCAATCCAGATCCGCCCCCCCGCGGGAGTGTACTGAATCGCATTATTCAGCAGGTTCATCAGGACGCGTCGCATTCGCACCTGGTCGCCCGCCACCGACCACGGTCCCACCTGTTGCGTGTCGACCGTCATTTTTTTCTGCTGCAGGGCTGTCCGCAGATTTTCCAGCACGCCGTGCAAAATGGTATCAAGCCGCATGCGTTCATGCGGCTTCGAGTGCAGGCCATGATCTTCGCGACTGAGATCCAGCAATTGTTCGGTCAGCCGGCTGAGGTTGATGGCTTCGTCCAGAACTGTCTGCATCGATTCGCGATAGTCCTCAACGGTCTGGTCCGCCATCAGGCTCACTTCTACCTCGGTGCGCAGTGCCGTCACGGGCGTCCGGAGATCATGCGCGGCATCGGCCGTGAATCGCCGCATTTCTTCAAACGATTTATTCAGGCGATCAATCATCGCATTCAACGTGTTCGCCAGCCGCGACAGTTCATCCCCGGAATCGGGCACATCAATTCGCTGGTCGAGTCGCTTGGCCGTGATGTCGTTCGCTGCCGAAATCATCTTGTCAACCGGGGTCAGGGCCCGCGACGAAACCAGGTACCCCACCCCAAAGGCAGCCAGAATTACCAGCGGCAGACTTGCCAGCAACGTCTCGGCAAAGTCCCAGACCTCGTTCTGTTCGGCACGTAGCGACCGGCTGAGCCCCACCTGTACCGGCCCCTGCGCCCCCGGCAATAGTCCCGTCACGCAGCGATGGTGCATCCCATCGTCCTGGATGCGAGTCGTGTGCGTCCGCGACAACTGACCGGCCCCCGAACTGTGGCGCGCCTCACCGTGAGTGGATCCTGCCGCCTCGCGGCGAAACAACTCCTGTTGCTCGGAATCAACGACTTCAATCTGCAGATCGCGCTGGCTTTCGGCGAACCGCGCCAGAAGGGCCTTCCACTCTGCAGAGTCTTGCGCCTGCCGCAACTGATCCGCCAGGACATCGAACCGTGCGTCCAGTTCGGCATCCGTGATAGTCTCCAACCGGCGCTCCATCATGAAGTAAATCCAGAAGCTGCGACCAATGAGCAGGACGGTCATGGCGGCGGCAAACCAGAGTGTCAGCCGCCAGCGAATGTTCAATCGGAATTTCATGAGTTCATGCTCAGCGCCGCACAGAGCCGACGGACAGTTCGCAGTACTTCGGCCAGTCCGTCATCGGAACCTGGCTCCCGGCCCCTTGCCCGGCTCTCCTAACTCTTTCACAACAACCGTGCTGCCACGCGACTGGTCGCCGACGACTTATCTCCGGTGATTCCAATCACTACGGACCGCCGCTGGTGCCATCGCGCCTCGAAACGTTATTTACCGCCTGGTGGATCAGAGCCCAGTCTCAAGAGGTAACCAACACCACGGACCGTTTCGATGAGTTTCGTGAGATGGGGTCGTTCGAGCTTCTTCCGCAGAGAATTGATATACACATCGACCACGTTGGTCCCCTGGGGACCGCCCCAGACGTCCTGGGCGATGGATTGGCGACTGACCGGTTCGTTTTTGTGGCGCACCAGGAATTCCAGCAGGCGATATTCCTGTTTACTGAGTTCGACCTCCAGATCGCCACGTCGGACTTTATGGGAAGGCAACTGCATTTCCAGTTCCCCCGCCTGCCAGGTCAGGCGCCGTCCCGGAACCGGACGATTGAGCTGGGCGCGAATCCGCGCCAGCAATTCTTCAAATGCAAAGGGCTTCACCAGGTAGTCATCGGCCCCCTGGCTCAGACCTCGAATGCGATCGTCCACAGTGTCACGGGCCGACAGAATCAGCACCGGCGCGGCGAATTCCTGCCGTCGCAGGTCACGCAGAATTTCGAGACCATCGCGGCCGGGTAGCATCAGATCCAGCACCACTGCGTCGATGGATTCGGTGCTGGCGCGGTAAAAGCCGGCCTCACCCGTTTCGGCAGCCACGACTTCATAACCGGCCGCCGTCAGCCCGCGCTGCAGACTGCGAAGCAGTTTCTTGTGATCCTCGATGACCAGTATCCGAGCCACTTCTCACTCCCCGCCAGGTTGTGCTCGTTCGCGTCCACCCAGTCGCGCTTCCCCTTACTACCGACAGGGAACAGCCAGACAACGCGTCAGATTCGGCATAACCACTACCAAAATGATGCATGCGCCAGCGGAGAACAAGCGGACTGCAGAACTTTTCCCACCGCACTGCTTACGGAAATGTAATTAATTTTTCAATGTCGTTTCCTAATGACATGCCTTAATGTGGAATCTGGTTTTTCTGGTTCACTCTCGACGAGAATTCCTGAATGGTCCGGATGCGACCGAGCCCGCAGTGGTTCATTCGCCTGGGTCCCCGCAACACCTGGAGTATCGGACGTGTCTACGGTCATTACCACACCAAATGGGCCTCTGGCATCTGCCGCGATTTCCTCCGCCACAGCGGCGACTGAAAAGCCACAGAACGGAATCGCCGGGCTGAAACACTGGAAATTCGATCTCCGCTCGGGACTGATGGTGGCGATGATCTCGCTGCCGTTTTCGATGGGCATCGCCATCACATCGGGTGCTCCGCCTGTCTGCGGCATCACCTCGGCGATCATCGCCGGCTTCCTGCTCCCGTTCCTGGGTGGCTCTTATGTGACGATCAGCGGCCCCGCCGCCGGATTAGCGCCCGCAATCTACACCGGCATCGTCATGCTCGGGACGGCCTATGTCGGCAATGACGCGCCGCGAGACGAAGTCATGCAGGCCGGTTACCCGCTCGTGCTCGTGGCCATCTGTCTGGCCGGGGCCCTGCAGGTCGCTCTGGCCAAATTCAAAGTGGCTCGCCTGTCGGCGATCTTCCCGGCTGCCGCAATCGAAGGCATGCTGGCCTCGATCGGCCTGATGATCATCGTCAAGCAGATTCCGCTGTTGATGGGCGAGACATTTGAAGCCCACGAGTTCTGGGAGATCATCGCCGAAATCCCGCACCATGTCGCCACCATGAACTGGCAGGTATTCGGCCTCGGATCGGCATGCATCGTCCTGCTGTTTCTGCTGGCCTCTCTGCCATGGCGGGGCTTGAAGCTGATGCCCCCGGCGGTCTGGATCTTTGTGATCGGTACCGTAGTCGCTCAGTTCTGTTTGAACATCGGCTCGCAGAATCTGATCACGATTCCCGAGTCGCCGCTCAAGCACGGCATCGAACTGCCACATTTCCGCGAGGCGCTGGCCACCCCACAGACCTGGTTGCCGCTCAGCTACATCATGATCATGCTGCTGTTGATCGACGGAACCGAATCTCTGGCCACCATCATGGCGGTCGACAAACTCGACCCCTTCCATCGGCGTTCAGACCCCGATCGAACGCTGCAGGCTATGGGGGTTTCCAACGTCGCCTCGAGTTTAATGGGTGGCCTGACGATTATCCCCGGCATTGTCAAAAGCACGGCGAATATCATGGGAGGGGGCAGGACCCAATGGGCCAACTTTTATAACGCCTGCTTCCTGATGCTGATGCTGATCTTTGGTCGGGACTTGATCAACATGGTCCCCAAAGCCGTGCTGGCTTCCATTCTGGTGTTTGTCGGATTCAAACTGTGTCGCCCGAAGGTGTGGAAGCACGTGGCGGAAATCGGCATGGAGCAGTTTGCCATTTTCAGTGTCACCGTGCTGGTCACCGTGACCACCGACCTGCTGATCGGCATCATCGTCGGGGTCTGCCTCAAACTGCTGCTGAACCTGTGGTACGTGGGGCTGAGCCACCGCCTGAGTAGCAACCAGGGTCGCCCGGTTCCCGCCCATCACACCCGCTTCTTCGATCTGTTCCGCAATCCCGTCGGCGAACGCAGCCTGAACAACGGCGTCTACGATCTGTCGCTGGTTCGACCGCTGGTCTGTTTCAACCTGTTTCACGTGATTCGCGAATTGCAGGAACTGCCTCCCGAGACCAGAACGGTCCGCCTGCGATTCACTCCGCTGGTCTCAGTCGTCGACCACACCACGGCGGAAACCCTGTTCCATTACATTCGCGAATACGACTCGAAAGAGCTGAAACTGGAACTGGTGAACTGGGAGCAATTCCGCCCGCTGTCGAGTCATCCCAGTGCGATCCAACTGGGTCTCTCGGGAGAATTGTTCGAATCGGAACCCCCTCGCGTCGCTCCCCTGCAGTAACGCCTGGCGGAATCGTCGAAGTCTGCGTCGGATCGAATGTTCTCGATCGCGTGTTCAACTCAACAGGCTCGCTGGAGAAGAACGCTGCTATGAACACCCTGCGACAGTTTGAGTTACTCGAGGACTTGCGTCCCTACGGCAGCGCCCGCGCTGTACTCCTGAGCTGGAATGGTCGCAGTTACGACCGTTCGCAGGAACAGATCGAAGTCTTCGACTTTATCGGTCTGCATGGCGACCGACGCCACCGCGGCTACGCCCGCCATTCTCCTGACTCACAGAAATGGGAAGCCGTGGGCGGCTTGCGCGAGCCGGTCGAGTCCTGGCTCCCTTACTGACCGCTGCAACTCGCCCAAGAGTAGACCGATCGGTTCAGCCCGAGATTGCTCCGGCCGATGCGGTTCCTTGGCCGGTTGAGAGTCAACTGGTAGAGTCGAGAGCCTACGGCTGAACAGATCAGCCTGCGGTGCACACACTCTGACCGGAGTCGCTCAACATGCTGCCACCCGGCAATCGCAGATCGTTTTTCCAGACAGCCGCCACCGGAGTCGCCGCCGCGGTTGAAATGGGGGATGCCTCGGCGACCGCGAATGCCGCACCCGAAAAGATCACCGTCGGTCTGATCGGCTGCGGCGGTCGCGGACTGCACGACCTGGAACTCTTCAAGGCGAATCCCCAGGTCGAAATCACTCACGTCTGCGACCCCGACGCGGGCCGGTTGGCCAAGGCGGCCAGTCGTTTCGGTATCCCCGAAAATCGCGCCGTCAGTGACCTGCGTCGACTGCTCGACGACAAATCGCTGCAGGTCGTCGTCGTCACGACTCCCGACCATTGGCACGCGCCCGCCTCGATTCTGGCCTGTCAGGCTGGCAAACACATGTATGTCGAAAAGCCGATTTCCCACAACATTCGGGAAGGCCGTCTCCTCGTCGAAGCCGCCGCACGCCACCGGGTGCAGGTACAACATGGCACGCAGTGCCGCAGCACCCCCATGATGATTGAAGCGGTGCGACTGTTGCGCGAAGGCATCATCGGCAACGTGCTGGTGGCCAAGTGCTGGAACATCCAGCGGCGCGGTTCGATCGGCCGTGGCCAGGAGACCGCTCCGCCCGCCGACCTCGATTACGACACCTGGGTCGGACCGGCCCCACTCATTCGCTATCGCACGAACCGTGTTCACAATCGCTGGTCGTGGTGGTATCACTTCGGGACCGGCGACATGGGCAACGACGGCGTGCATGATATCGACTACACCCGCTGGGGCCTGGGTGTCGAAACGCATCCGACCAAAATCTCAGCACTGGGTGGCAAGTTCTTCCACGACGATGACCAGGAGTTTCCCGACACACAGCAGGTGACGTTCGAATACCCCGGCGACGGCCAACCCGGACACCGTCGCATTCTGATTTACGAACAGCGACTCTGGAGCTCCAACTACCCACACAACGTCGACAGCGGGGCAGAATTCTACGGCACCGCCGGGCAGATGTTCTTAAGCCGACGGGGCAAGATCCAGGTCCTCGACGGTTCCAACAAGCCCCGGGATGTGCCCGTTACGCCGCGCGGGCAGGATGACGCTGCCCATGTCCGCAACTTTCTGGCCGCCATTCGCGGCCAGGAAAAGCTCACTGCCGACCCTCTCACCGGTCACCTGTCGACTTCGCTGTGCCATCTGGGAAACATTGCCACCCGACTGGGGCGTTCACTTCAGTTCGACCCGACGACCGAACAGATTCAGGGTGACGTAGAAGCGCAGCAACTGGTCTCTCGCGAATATCGCGATCACTGGGGCCGGCCTCACCTGGCGCCCTCCTGATTGACCGCGACACGACGCGTTACGCCGCGCTCTGGCAAATTATCAGTGATCGCACTGCGCCGGCCCGTCATGTCAACACGGTCCGCAGGCTTATTCGGCCTTCGGTTTCAGCGGACCTTCCAAATGCGATACCCGATACACCGGCTTCTTGAACCGGTCAAGTTGCGATTCATCAGGTTGACCTTCAACCAGAACCACATCGCCATTGGTCAGGATGTCGAGCGATTCATCGTCGGCCAGGCTCAGACTCCCCTGGTACGGATCGTCATCGAGGGGTTC
>JAFEBR010000165.1 GCA_018242565.1 Planctomycetota bacterium
CGGGACTTTCTGCACCCCTGTCAGCCGTATTCCTCTCCGATTGTCCAGTTCCGTCCGTCGCTGGCTGCTGCTGGGGGCGATCGCTCTGGGCCTGCTGGCCCCCTCGTTTTGCCAGGCACAAGTGATCATCATCGATCACGGACGCCGTCTGCCCCCACCCATTCGGCCTTCGCTTCCGCCCCCCCGGCCGATTCCGTCGTCGTACGCGGTTCGATCGGTCGATGTGCAGACGTCGATCACCGACCAGGCTGCCAAGGTGCAGATTTCCCAGGTGTTCCGAAATACCGGCAGCACGGTCCTCGAAGCCCAGTTTACATTTCCACTTCCCGACACAGCGGCCATCAGCAGCCTGACTTTGCTGGTCGACGGCCAGGAATTGCCCGGGCGCCTGCTGAAAAAAGACGAGGCCCGCCAGATTTACGAAGATATCGTCCGCCGCCAGCGCGACCCGGCCCTGCTCGAATACATGGGTCAGGGGATGTTTCAGACGAGTGTCTTTCCGATTCCGCCCCAGGCCGAGCGCACGGTCGAGATTCGTTACACACAACTGTTGAAAAAAGACAACGGGCTGGTCGACTTTGTCTTGCCGATTGGTTCGTCGAAGCATTCGAACAAACCCATTGAACAACTGAATGTGACGGTCCGCATTCAGACGGCAGACCAGATCAAAACGGTCTACAGTCCCACCCATGCTCTCGACATCCAACGCCCCGACAACACGCATGCCGTCTGCAAAATGTCGGTCCAGAATGCCTACAGCCCCGACGATTTCCGTCTCCTGTACGGAACCGTCAATGGCCTGGTGGGTATGAACCTCATCAGTTATCGCCCGCAGGATTCAGACGACGGATACTTAGTATTGCTGGCCAGTCCCGAAGTGAAAAGCGCCGTCGCCGAGCGGACCGCAAAGACCATGGTTTTCGTGTTCGACAAATCGGGCAGCATGAGCGGCAAGAAACTGGAACAGGCCAAGGAAGCCCTCAAATTTCTGATCAACCAGCTTAAGCCTGGCGACACGTTCAACGTCATTGCCTACGACTCGGCCGTCGAGGCCTTCCGCCCCGAGCTGCAACGGGTCGACGACGCCACGATCCAGGCGGCGCTGAGCTTTGCCGATGGACTGTATGCCGGGGGCAGCACAAATATCGACGGGGCTCTGCAGACAGCGCTCAAAATGCTGAATGATCCGAAGCGCCCCAGCTACGTGCTGTTTATGACTGACGGGCTGCCCACCGTTGGCGAAATGCAGGAACTCAAGATTGCTGCCAACGCGAAACAGGCCAACGCGGTTAATGCCCGCCTCTTCACGTTTGGCGTCGGATTTGACGTCAATGCGCGCCTGCTCGACCGCCTGTCCCGCGATCATCGGGGCCAGTCCGCCTACGTCCGGCCTAACGAAAACATCGAGGTGCATGTCGCCAGCCTGCAGACGAAGATCGGTTCGCCGCTGCTGACCGACCTCGCCGTGCAGATCGACCTGGATCGCGCGATTCCCCCCGGTTCCGCACCCCCCATTTCTCGCACATACCCGCGCCGATTGACCGACCTGTTTCAAGGCGAGCAACTCGTGTGGGTCGGTCGCTACAAATACGGCGGGCCAGCGAAGATCACCTTGTCGGGCCAGGTGGCCGGGCAACCTCAATCGTTTGCGTTCCCCGCCACGCTGGTCGAGAAGTCGGGGGATGAATCGCTGGCCTTTGTCGAGAAGCTATGGGCCACTCGGCGGATCGGAGAAATCATCGACGAACTCGACTTACAGGGCCAGAACAAAGAGTTGGTCGACGAGTTGGTTCAATTGTCGATCCGCCATGGCATCATCACACCGTACACGTCATTTCTTGCCGACGAACGCACGAATCTGGCGGATCGCGAATCGAATCGCCGGATCAGTGCCGATCACCTGTCGCGCGATCTGTCGATGACTGCGGGACGCGGTGCCGTCGAACAACGGGCTTTCAAAGGACGCTTGAAAGAAGCCGGCAACGCGGCCGACATGTCGGATATGATGCGCAGCATGCCCGCCAGCGGGCCAGTGGGTGCTGGCGGCGCCCGTGCGCCTGCCAATGAGAAAAAAGCGGAAAACATCCGCCGGTACTCGTTGTCGAAAGGCATGGCAGCGTCCACAGTGAACAGCAATGGCGAAGCCGAGGTCCTTGAATCGGTGCGGAACATTGGTCCGAAGACCTTCTTTCGCCGGAATAGCCAATGGCAGGATTCAACCGTCACGGCCGAGCAGGCTCGGCAGGCGGTGCGGATCGTCCAGTTCAGCAAAGAGTATTTTGAACTCGCCGCCGACCATGGAGGGACTCTCGCGAAGTACCTGGCCTTCGAGGAACCGGTGCTCGTCAATCTGGCCGGGAAGATCTACCAGATTGACCCTGCACCTGCAGAATAAGTGGTTTCCGCCCTGCGAAGGCTTTTAACAGACTGATCATGGTGGGTTCCCGTCACCAAAAATCGCCGCTTCCCCGGTCGTAAATCCGGGGAAGCGGTCTGCTACCAGCCTGGGTCCTTCTTTCGCCCGTTGACACAAACAGCCGGTCCGCAAAATCAGCATAAGCAATACGGACTACGTGGTTTTTCGGCGTCACCTTTGCAACTCGGCGCAAAAATGATGTAAAGTACAGAGACAGTTCAGTTTACTCACGCTGGCAAAACTGCGCAGCCCGCAAGGTTTCCCCAGTCGCCCAAGGCATCGCTCACGCGTGCGCATCAGAGCGCTGTTAACGATTATGCATAAACGACAACTTGTCCGCCCTCTGTCTCGTTTCCCGGTTGTGCTGGCTCTGTCTGGGCTGCTGGTCTGGTCGGGACTGTGTTCACAAACCCCGGCCTGGGGCCAGGAAACGCCTCCCGCTGAGGCTGGTCCCGGCAAGCCGGGTGACACCACGATTCCCAAACCTTCCGATTGGGAACGCCTCGTTTACATCCCCTACAAGAACCTGAAACAGGTTTTTGAGAAAGAGGGGGCTGCGGTGTTCATGCCGTATGCCCAATTCCTCAAAATGTGGGAGAAAACGCGCACACTCGATCCGCAGGCGGGGACCAGAACGCCGGTTTCAGCGGTTGTGTCTGAGGCCCTTTACTCGGGAAAAATCTCGGGCGACGTCGCCCAGCTTGAAGTGCAATTGACCGTGCAGGTGCTGGGTAAGCCGTGGGTCGAAGTTCCGATTCAGTTTGGCGACGCGGCCATAGGCAAAATGACGGCCAGTGATGACAAGACGCTGTTGCAGGCCACCGGCAATGGCACCTACACCTTGCTCTTCGCCAAAGCGGGCGAGCATAAGGTGAAACTCGAGTTGTCGGCGCGGGTGCGGACGTCCCCCGATGGGCGCAGTCTCGAACTCGATTGCCCGGCCGCTGGCATCACCCGTTTCAACTTGACCGTCCCCGCTGCCGACCAGACGATCGAAGTGAATCCCGCAGCGATCGTCTCCCCGGTTCCAGGAGACGAAAAGAGCACGCAGGTTTCGGCCCAACTTGGTGCGACGAAGAGAATCACGGCACGCTGGCGGCCCCGGTTGAGCACGGCTCCCGTGATGGAAGTTCTGGCGACCGTGCAAAATACGCTCGACGTTCGGATCGCCGATGGATTGGTGCACACGCACGCGACTCTCGTTTATCAGGTGCTGCGAGGCCAGATTGACCAGGTCCGCATTGGCGTCCCGGTCGATCACCGGATTCTGGACGTGACGGGTGCCGGACTAAAATCGTGGAAGGCCGTCAAAGAAGAAAAACTGCAGGTCCTGACCGTCGATTTGCTGGGAGGCGATGCCAAGTCGATTTCCCTGGAAGTGCATACCGAACGCCCTGTCCCCGATGGACCGGTCGAACTCGCCGGGATTGACGAAGCGGGCACGTACCGCGGCATCCACGCCTTGGGTGAACTACGGGAAAATGGCACGTTGATCGTCGGTCAGGCGGCCGATCTCTCGCTGACGGTGCAGGAACAATCGGGACTGGTGCGGGTGGAACCCAGCGAAGTTCCCGAGCCCCTGCGTCGCGCGGAAGCCCAGTACTACAAGTATTACACCCCCAAAATTCGGCTGCAGACCGCGGTGAAGCCGGTCGAACCCCGAATTCTGGCCGATCAGCGAACGCAAGTCGTCTTTCGCGACGATGAATTGCAACTCACCTCGCAATCAACGCTGCTGGTCGAAAAGGCCGGTGTGTTTGAACTGCGGTTCAAACTGCCAGACGGTTTGAAGGTCGACCGGGTGGATTGCGAGCAGATGAAGGAATTTCAGGCCCCCGAGGGAGAGAATCTGCTGATTGTCGTGCTCCGTGAAAAGAGCCAGGGGCAATTGGTCGTGAATGTGACCGGCCACAAAGCGCTCGACAGCGCCGACAAAGAGGCATTTCCCCTGCCCCTGTTGACCCCCGAGGGGACCGCCCGCGAGACCGGGCAGGTACTCGTTTACGCACCCGAATCGCTCGAAGTCATTGCGGATGAGTCAGGCGTGCAGGGTGCACAATCGGTGCGACCCGAAGGCAATGTGGCCCCGCAACTGGGAACCAGCCGGTTGCTGTCCGCCTGGAGTTACACCCGCCACCCGGAAAT
Source organism: Planctomycetota bacterium (assembly GCA_018242565.1). Classification (GTDB taxonomy): domain Bacteria; phylum Planctomycetota; class Planctomycetia; order Planctomycetales; family Planctomycetaceae; genus JACQFH01. The sequence continues at coordinate 4,562 of JAFEBR010000165.1, forward strand.
CCCGGTCCGCACCGAACGGAAACCGACCCGCCTGACGGCGACCATTGGCACCACGATCAACGTCCGGCAGGATCTGACCGAGGTCAACACGCTGGTCACCTATCAGGTGCAGTTTGCCGGCCTCGATACCTTCCGCCTGGCGGTCCCCGAAGCGTTCGCGGCCCAGGTGCAGATCGACTCGGCCGATCCGGCGGGGCTCCCCTTGAAACAGAAGTCTCGTGACGAAAATGCCGAAGACGGCTGGGTGACCTGGACGGTCGTGACCCAGCGTGAAGTCACGGGGCGCGTGCCGCTGCGTGTCCGGTACGATTTGAAGCCCGACGTGGTCGATAAGAGCCGCAAACTCGAAGTCGAACCGGTGCGAGTATTGCCGACGCCAGGCAAGACGGCGGATGCTCCGCCGGTTGCGCTGGCGGGCGTTTCTGGCGAATTGACCGTGCAGAAAGATCGGTCCCTCTCGGTGGATGCCTCGGGTGACGAATTCGAACCGATCGATGTCCGCGAACTGACTCTGTTGCCCCAGGATGGCAACCTGGCTTACCGGTATTTCAAGCAACCCGAAGCCTTCTCAACAGCACAGAAACTCAGCCTGACCGCGACACAACACGAGATCCAGGAAGTGGTCGAAACCGTGGTGGCCCAGGCCTTTGTGGAAGCCGTGCTCACGGAAGACAAAATTGTGACCTTCCGCTGCCGCTATCGGCTGAAAACCAGCGAACGTCAGCGACTGTCGATCGACCTGCCCAAGGATGTCGAGATTCTCGATTCGTTTGTTGCCGGGAAGCGGGTGGAACTGGAAAAAGACGCGGGCAAAGCCACCGCCAAAGACCGCGACGCTTTTCGGATCAATGTTTCGCGGGCCACTCCGTCGGATGTCCCCTTTGTCATGGCGTTGCTGTTTCGAGCCCCCTTCAAAGAGAATCCTTTGCACGGGCACGGCGGCAACCTGCAGTTGCATTTCCCGCATCTGGGGGGCAGTTCAGATCAAGGGCATGCGGCCGTTGCCATCCAGCAACTGAAGGTGGCTTTGTGGGTCCCCAAAGAGTTCACGCTCGTCGGGCAGCCTCCCGACTTCCATCCCGAATTTCCGACCTACTTGAACTTGAAAGATGGGGCGGTCGCGTATTCGACCTCCACGTCGCAACTGGAAAACTGGTTCCAGGATTCTTCGAGCACGCTGTTTGCATTCACCCCCGCCGGACGCGCCTACACGTACACCCGACTGGGAGCAGCCGATACGATTGAAGTCAGCTACTGGCGGATCAATTGGTACACCTGGGTCATCAGTGGCACGTTGTTGCTGATTGCCCTGGTGCTGTCGCGGACCTCCTGGGAAAACCGGCTGACTTTTGTGCTGCTCCTGGTTTTCGGTGGTGCCATGTGGGCTCTGCGTGACGCCGATCA
>JAFEBR010000166.1 GCA_018242565.1 Planctomycetota bacterium
AATTCGGCCTCGAGTTCATCAATCGACTCGTTGCCGGCCATCTTCACGACTTCTTCGGCAAACGGGTCGAGATCTTTGCTGGAGTAGAGATTCTCGTCGTCGGTGGATTCTTCCGTTTGGTCTGCTGCCGATTCGGCCTGCGCCTTGTCCGCGTTCGGCTTCAGGTATTTCTGGTAGCCGAAGTAACCGCCGCCAGCGGCCGCCACCAGGCCAACGAGACTGGCGATCTTAAATTTCAGGCTCGTGCCAGAACGCGGCTTGAGGGCGCGGCCCCAGTCGGCTGTGTCGGCTCCGGTCGTGGCGGGGGCAGCCGCCGCCGTCGCCGGGGGAGCCGGGGCTTCCGCCGGCTTTGGGGCCGGTGCCGTGCGAATGACCGGTTTGGCAAACGGATCGGGCCGCTTGGGCTGCAGGTCTGCGGCCGCAGTTACAGGCGCTTCGCCACTCGCAGTTGTGCTGTTCGCGAGCGGGGATTGAAACGCTGTTCGGCGGGGGAGGCCGGGATCGGTTTCGGGGTTAGGAGCTGCCATAATTTGGGCTCTCGAAAGGCCTGTTTGACCAACCGGTCTTCCAGGGAATGGAATGTGATAATCCCGGCGATGCCGCCAGGCTTGAGACTGTCGAAAAGCACGCCCCCCAGCATGGTTTCGAGTTGCTCGAGTTCACGATTGACAACGATTCGCAGTGCCTGGAAAACACGTGTCGCCGGGTGTTTTCCTGACGTTTCGGGTGTTTTTCGCCCCGCATGGTGTCCGGGCGACGTGGCCTGAATGACGGCCTCGGCGAGGTCGCGCGCGGTGCGGATCGGTGCGCGGTGGCGGGCTGCCACCAGGGCCCGGGCCAACGGGCGGCTGTGACGCTCTTCGCCATAGCGGTCGAGAATGTCGGCCAATTCCGGTTCATCGACGCGGGCGAGCCAGTCGGCCGCCGATTCCCCTTGCCGGGTATCGAACCGCAGATCGAGCGGACCGTCGGCGGCAAAGCTGAATCCTCGAGATTTGTCGGCCAGTTGATCGGACGATAACCCCAGATCGAGTAACACTCGATCAACTGCCGGGATTTGCAGTCCGGCCAAAACCCGCGCGAGTTCGGCATAACTGGCCTGATGGAGTTGATGAACTGAGGAAACTGAAGAGATTTGACGGGCGGCAATTTCCAACATTCGGGCATCTCGGTCAAGACCGATTAGCTGGCCGCCCGGCTGGATACGCTGCACGATCTCCTTGGAGTGGCCGCCTGCACCCACGGTGCCGTCGACGACAATCAGTCCCGGGGACAACTGCAGCTGCTGCAGCACTTCTCGCAGCAGCACGGGGACATGGACAGGGCGGGCCGGGTCAGAGGCAATGGGGATGAATTCGGGCATGCCGCCATTGTACTGGCCGCGGGGTGCCGGGGCAGGTCTCGGCAAAGTCCCGATGGCCTGAGGGCGACGTCGACTTATGATTGTCGAGACGGATCGTGAGTGGCAGAAAAAACGGAGAATTATTCGCCTCGGGCGAGCTCCATCTCTCCCCACGCGAGGCGAATAATTTACGGCTGGTTTGCTGCCTGACCATCCGTCCGTCCGCAGACGAGCCTTCCGTGGCCATCTGCTATGCGCTGCCCGGTTCGGCGGCGCAGTTCCAATTAAGGCCCCGAAGCCTCCCATTGCCATCCATGGCACGCCGAGGCAGGTTCCCAACTGTCCGGAGCAATCTCAAAAACGACAGCAATTGTCGGAATCGCGGGTCGTTTGCTGCAGGTTGTTGAAGTGGTGATTGTCTACGTGAAACAAGGTCATTCGAACGCTTGTGTTGCCATTTCGTCGAATGCCGACGTGTGCTCCTGCAGGAATTTTTCCCAGGCGACGGCATCCCAGATTTCGGCGTGATCGTGCACACCGGCGATGACGACGTCTCGGGAGAGACCGGCAAAGGCGACGAGCCGATCGGGGATGCGAATGCGCCCCTGAGCGTCGAGATCGACGCGTTCTGCCCGTGAATAGAAGAGTCGCTTGTAATTCCGGACCTGTGCGCTGTTGGGCGACAGGCGGGCCGTTCTACGCGCCAGTTTTTCAAATCCTGCTGGAGAATACAGCATGAGAGATTTTTCCGTCCCTGGCGCTACGAAAAGATGTTTCAGTTCTGGTTCGTTGAAATCTTCACACAGCCGTTTCGGGACCGCCACCCGCTGCTTGTCGTCGAGCGCTCTGGTGTACGTCCCGGATAAGGGCATTAGTCACTGGTCATTCACGTGGTGGAATCGGGGAGCGATCCTGCAAAAATGGGTTTTAGAACCACTGTTCTCCACTCTTCCCCACTTTTCCCCACGCGGGCCCAATTTAGCAGGCTGGGAGTGGACTGCAAGAGAATTCTGAAAATTTTGTGAAGGAATTCCGGATTGAATCGCCGCAGGTCTATGTCTGGCTTTGGATTGAATCGCGCGGAGTATTTTCAGAAAAATCCGCATGCGAATGGGCCGGGCTGGCGAGCCGAAAACCCTCGACTTTTTGTCTCTTTGAGGCGGTCTACCAGATGCAGTGGGGCCGTGTCTGCCACCCATCAACGGATGGGGTTTTGGCAACGCGCTCAACCGAATCCGACAGTTTCGGCCGTGTCGAGTGACCAGGCGTTTGCTGGAAGTGGACGGAACCGGGACCGTTTCAGGTTTCTCCCCACTGGTCTGACCACCTGTCGCGGAGCATGATTGAGGGGGACCGACGATTGGTCCCAGTGATCTGGCACGAAAGCAAGCGGGAGCGAATGGTTCGTTCCCCAGGGCAGCGGTTGAATGGGGGGGCGATTTTTATGAATTCCCCGCCATAAACCGCGGAATTTGTTTGACCGCCTGAAATGGGCGAATTAGATTCAGGGACGTGATTCCTGGCCCGGTTCCAGTGGTCTTCCACTGGGGGCTGAATTTCCGAGATTTCGAGGGACGGACGGCTATGCGATACAAGAGCCGAACCAGCTTGGTCTCGACCTCAGAGAGGCAGACGACTTCCGTTCGAGAAGGCGTTCTCTCGGGGGCCAGTGCGGTGGGCCATTGTCGGACGGACCGGTGTGGATGCGACCGGATTCGGCGTGGCTCAGACGTGATTTCGAGTCATCGGGCTGCAGACGTTCGCTGCGAGTTGGCCCGGCGTTTCCAGTTTGTGTAGGAATGCGAACTGACGGCCAGCACATTCGTGGCTAGGCCAAGGAGGAGTGTCATGGAATTGAGATCGGTGTTTGATGTCCCGGTGCCTCTGGCCACAAGCATTGAGAGTGTGGTGCGAGAGAAGACCAACGGCATGGTTCGCGAATTGCGGGTCACTGTCATCCCGGGCGAAGTTGTTTTGACCGGGCGGGCCGCCTCGTACTACGCCAAGCAGTTGGCGACGCACGCGGCGCTCAGTTTCTGCGACGAACTCACGTTAACCAACGATCTCGAAGTCTTGTGACGTGCCGTTCGTGAGGCCTGGTTTTTTCAAGCCGGGTCGTAGAGGCGTTCCGAGTGTTCGTGTAGTGGACATTTGACGGCGCGCCGGTTGCTGTCCGCCGGGGAGGCCAGTGAATCCCCCGAGCGCTCGAAGGCAAACACCAAGCGACCGGTCCACAGCTCGAATTGAGCGCGTTGCCGATGAGTTTTCGACGTCCCGCGGTTTACCTGGCACCCCGGGGGCGATGGTCGGCCTGTAACCTGCGCAGTGCTGCCCAAGGTGTTCACGCTCGGTGTTCAGTTCCTCATACTTTGGCCGATGATTACCGCGGCGCACTTCAGGCATCAACGCGGTGTGGACTGGAAATCATGCAGTCGAAATGGCCTTTCGAAGTTCCGCGGCACACGGCCTCATTCACGACCAGGTTCGTGCTCGAGGGGGCTCCCGTTTTGCGGGTGTATCACGACTACGATGGCGACTGGCAATTTCACGGCGCAACGGAACAGCCTGCCACGGCGTCGGCGGCGCAGGTTGTGGCCTTGGGCACTGTGGTGGATCGTGATCCCACGTTCCTGCAACTGCATGACCTCCCGATCGGTTGGGTCGCCGAGCGAAAATCGGCAAGCAAACCCTGGCGGCGGGCGAAGAACCACCCCTTTCCCACCTTCGCCGAAGACGGATATTATCTTGAGGATGCCGATTGGCTGGCCCAATTCCGAGACGATGTGCATCCCCCGGCCGCAGAGGACTGTGAGCAACTCGCCCCCGGGATGTATGTCAAACTGGCCTTTCGATTCCAGGATGAGCAGGCGGAGCGTCGCGACTTCGAGACCGAACGCATGTGGGTCCTCATCACCGATATCGATGACCAGGGGACTTGCGCGGGGACTCTCGAAAACGATCCGCAACATGCGGATCAGTTAAGCTGTGGGGCGGAGATTCACTTTCATCCGTCGCATGTGTTGGAGATTCTTGAAGACAGTGATTCCTGAGTCCGGGCTTCGGCACGTCGGGGGCACCTGTGTTGAGGAACGCTGATTGATTAGGCTGTCGATTGGAACGCTTCCATCGTCGCGGAACCAGAGACTCGTAAACTCATTGAGGAGTGGTGATGACTCGTCAACTGGTGTTGATGTTGGTTGTTACGGCAGGTGTTGCCGTTCCGACGGAGCCTGATCGACCAGGCACACCCGGAAATCCGCCGCGCATCTTGATTGCCCAGGCCATCAACGCAGACGGACAACTGCAATTGGTCGCCTACAAGACGATCTACATCGGCTTTGAGGGCTATTCGTTCAACGATCGAAGTCTGCAGGAGGTGGCACTGGCCGATGTTCAGATCCGAACTGTGGCGGGTGTCGAAATCACCATTGAAAAAGCGCGGGGGCTGTTGAAGGCGAAAGAGACTCCGATCCTGGTGATGTCGCGGAACGAAAAACTCTCGCCGTTCTATCAATCGGTACTGGCCCGCGATGCGCTGGTCTTCATTTTTCCGCGGGACGCTCCGGTGTGGCGGCAGATTCAAGAACCGGAACGTCCGGTCCAATGAGGAACTCACTGCGTGTACTTGGCGAATGTCTGCCAGGCGTCGTGTCAGTGAGAAGTCAGTATTCGGCCGGTGGTCAGCGGCGCTGATCGGACAGTTTGTTTTTTCGGGTCTTCAGGAACAAGGGCGATGGTCGAATTCGCGGATGTTTTCGAGACGTCGGCAAAATGGATCGCCGAGATTGCCGCCCGTCCCGAGCCCGTGGCCCAGGGAATGTCCCGCTGGTTCGATTATTGTGCGTCGGCGGCGCCGAAAAAGAAGGCCCTATGGTCCCGCTTGCGGAAGCTGGATTTCGAGGCTGATGCTGAGCGTCTCTCGGACTGGTTGCAGCACACGCTGACTTCGGAGCCGCCCCCCAAGGCCATTAATGGTTTGTGGTTTGGGCTCTTCAATCCTTGCGACGAAACCAGGGACGGCTCCAGCCAGGTCTACCTGGGGGGCTCGAAGGGATTTGATCCTCGATCCAAATCCAATGAGTGGGTGTGTCAGTTGTCTTATCGTCCCCGGGGGCAGTACGCGAATTCCGAGGTTCTTCCCGAGATCTATCGCCGTGTCAAATCGCCGGAGGATGATGGCCTGATGTACCTGGGCGAGCCCTTCCTGTCGCATGGTTATCTGGCCTTGGTGGTGTCGAATTGGTGCCGCGGTCCCCAGCGGGCGCTGTTGCTCGGGAATGTCCCAAAGCGAGCGATCGTGATGGGGCACGACAGCGGCGATTTCTATCGGCTGGCGGTACTCCAGGCAAAGTCGTGAGCGAAGTCTGACGTTGATTCCCGGTGATATTGATTCACTGGCCAGCGGAAAGTCTCTGGGGAATGACCCCGTCGGTAGTTGCCCGGTGTTGAAGCCGATTTCCGAGCCCCGATGGGAAGCCTCGAAGTTCCCCTCGGAATTCTCTATCTTGCAGCAGGTGTCGGGGACGCACGCTGCCAGGGCAGCCTGACTCCTGGCATGCGACTTCCCTTGTTCTTGAAACCACGATACTTCTGATGTCCGACGACCGCTACAGCCGACAGATGCGATTTGCGGGAATCGGTGCCGAGGGCCAGCAGCGAATTCGACAGGGACGCGTCCTGTTATGTGGTTGCGGTGCCCTGGGGAGCGCGATTGCCGATGGATTGGTGCGTGCCGGGATTGGCTTTCTGCGTTTCGTTGATCGAGATTTCGTCGAATTGAGTAATCTGCAGCGTCAGGTTCTGTTCGATGAACAGGATATTGCCGAGCAACTCCCGAAAGCGATTGCGGCGGAAAGAAAACTGTCGAAGATCAACCACGAAGTGGTTCTGGATGCTCGGGTCGCTGATATTGACCATACGAACATCCTGGAGTTCGCGCGGGGGGTCGACCTGATTCTCGATGGCATGGACAATTTCGAGACCCGGTTTCTGATCAACGACGCGGCGCTGACGACGAAAACTCCGTGGATTTATGGCGGTTGCGTGGGCAGTCACGGTCAGGTGCTGCCGATTTTCCCAGGAGAAACAGCCTGTTTAAGGTGTCTGATTGGCGATGTTCCAGGGCCGGGAGTCAGTGAAACATGTGATACCGCGGGGGTGATCGGACCGGCGATCGCCGTCGTGGCGGCCCTGCAGGTGGTGGCGGCGCTGAAAATTCTGGCAGGCCGGCGTGACATGATCTCGGAAGTGTTGACGGTCGTCGATGTGTGGGACGGCTCGTTACGGCAGATGAACCTGGCGAAATTGCGAGAACGCACGAACTGTCCGGCGTGCGTGGGGGGCGAGCGCGACTGGCTGGCTGGCCGCAAAGGGTCGCAGTCGACCGTGCTCTGCGGGCGCAATGCCGTGCAGATTTCGCCCGCGGAAAAGCAGCAACTCTCGCTGGCGGAACTGGCGGCCCGCCTGGCCTCATCGGGTGAGGTTTCTCAAAATCCGTTTCTGCTCCGTCTGACTTTGCCGGGGAATGTTCACCAACTCACGATTTTTCCGGACGGTCGCGCGATCATCAAAGGGACGGATGATATCACGGTTGCCCGGAGTCTGTACGCGCGGTATGTGGGCATTTGACACGTGCTGCAGACGTGGGGACTTGTCGATGCCCATTCCCCCTCTGCGATGACCAACTCAATCTGGATTTGCCCAGTAGCCTGTTTTGATAGAGCCTGGAGATGAGCATTCACATCCGATTTGCAAAACCCGAAGACTGGCCGACGATTGTCGATTTCAACCTGAGGTTAGCGCAGGAATCCGAAGGTAAAGACCTGCAACGGGCTGACCTCGAACCGGGGGTGCGGACACTGCTGGCGGATTCCCGTAAAGGACGGTACCTGGTGGCCGAAGTGGCCGGCAACGTGGTCGGCCAGTTGATGCATACCTATGAGTGGAGCGACTGGCGTAACGGAGACATCTGGTGGCTCCAAAGCGTGTACGTGGCTCCCGATTTTCGGCGACAAGGAGTCTTTCGGGCTTTGTTTGATCGGCTGCGAACCGAAGCGGAAAATGATCCGACCGTGGTGGGATTGCGACTCTACGTCGAGACCAACAACACGCAGGCCCACCAGACATATCGTGATCTGGGGCTGACACCCGGGGGATATTTTGTGATGCAACGGATGCATCGTCGCAGTGTCGATGGTTAGAATACGTCAGCTCGACTCTCACATCCCGCTTTGTTGCGGAGGGCCTGCTGGCGGCCTGTTCGCCCGGTGCTCTCTGTGGCCTGTTGCGCGATCGTGGCGGTCGGATACGAACCTCAGTCCTACCTCGTCTCTCATTGGTCTTAACTCCGGTTATGTCTCCGAAACCTCCTGCGAAACCTCGTGTCCTGTCCAGCGGCAAACTGCGGATCGGCGATGAGTGGAACGCGATCAACATCATCGCGCGGACTCAGACTCATCCGCTCAAAGCGATCTGTGAATTGACGGAAAACGCCCTGGATGCGGGAGCCGGGGAGATCGTCATCGTCCGGCGACGGGAACACGATGACGTCTACCTCGAAGTCAATGACGATGGTGCGGGGGTCAAACGCGATGACGCCGGGTTACCCGATTTCGGCCGGATTGCGACGCACCTGTGTGATTCGATGAAGCGGCATCTCGAAGAGCAGGAACGCAAGGGGATCCATGGCGAGTTTGGCATTGGCCTGCTGAGCTTCTGGGGGCTGGGGGAAACGCTGCGAATTGTGTCGCCGGGAGCCGATGGTCGCCTGTATGAGATGCAATTGGGACGCGGAGCGCGGACGTATACCGTCCGACCGGTGCGGGGTCAGATCTCGACGGGAGGGACTCGCGTGACGGTCGGTCCGCTGTTGCCCGCCACGCGGAATCTGGTCACCGGAGAAAAGCTCCAGCGGTACTTGTCGGAAGAGCTCCGTGACCGGATTCGCAGCCGGCAGGCGAAAGTCCGGATCTTCGATCGCTTCGCCCACAAGCAGTATCTGGTCGAGCCCCGCGAGTTTGTGGAGGAGCGGTTGGCGCTCC
>JAFEBR010000167.1 GCA_018242565.1 Planctomycetota bacterium
GAGACGGGTGGCGAAGCCCCGGGATGGGCCGTGGGCTCACGGTTGGCCGCCGTCGCCATTTAACGGGAGCTGCAGCCAGGTGGTTGGCCTCGGTTTCGCGGCCCTGCGTGCTGATCGGCCCGCCCCTGGCCCGTACAAATCGCCTGGGCTGACGGCCCCATCACCAGATCGCACCAGGCGGCACCGCATCGGTCGCGAAAATCGCCGGGAAAACCGGTTCCCGGACTTCCTGCCCAGGCCGGAATCCCTTTCAAGACGTGTCCCCCGCGGCTATGATCCGCGCTCTGGCGGGCCCCGCCGGCACGCCTCTGATTCGTCCACAATCCCGCATTTTCAACGGAGTGATGTATGTCTCTGCGAATTCGAACCCTCCACAATGGCCTGGTCCTGGCGGTCGCCGGCGGCCTGTTGTGTTTGACCGGTTGCCCCGGCGATTCCGCTGCCACCAAGTCGAACACCACGGCCCCGGTCAAGACTCAGGCCCATGACGACCATGATCATGACCACGACCACGATCATGAACACCACCACCATCATCACGCCGAGAAGGGACCGCACGGCGGGGCTCTGGTGGCGATCGGCCAGGACGACGCACACCTCGAGATCGTGCTCGATGCCGCGACTGGCACCGTGACCGCTTATGTCCTCGACGGCGCTGCCGAAAAGCCGGTGACGATTAAGCAGAAGCACCTGCAACTGGCCATTACGCTGGAAGAAGGCCACGACCACCACGGCGACGAGAAGAAGGATGACGCCGCGAAGAAAGATGACGTTCCGGACGACGCTCTGCAGTTGCTGCTGGCCGCGGTCAGCCCGGCTGACGATGGTTCTGCCTCTGAATTTTCCGGCCAGTTGGACCAGTTGAAAGGGGCCGACGAATTCGATGCCGCCTTAACGCACATTAAGGTGGGCGAGAAGGAATTCAACGGGGTGACCTTCAACTTCCCCAAGGGGAACGAACACGATCATCACCACTAAGCGTGGCTGAAGTTCCGCCAGCGGCCGGGGGTCGTGTCGCCACATGACCCACGGCCGCTTTTTTCGGTACCGGGCCGCCCGTCAGAGTCCGCTGTTTTCCCGTGTTTCCGGTGTCTGGAATCCCTTCCCGACGACCGCTATCATTCGGCCACGGTCCATTGCATCCTTGGCTTTCAACCCTTTAGAGCTTTGAGAGACTATGAAGATTCACGAATACCAGGCGAAACAGCTTTTCGCGACGGCCGGTGTGCCGATCCCCCGCGGGATTGTCGCGAAAACCCCGGACGAAGCCGCGAAAGCCTTCACCGATCTGGGAGGCCCGATCGCCGTCGTGAAATCTCAAATTCATGCCGGCGGCCGCGGCAAAGGGACCTTCAAAGAACACCCCCAGCAACGGGGCGTGGTCTTGGTCCGTTCGGCGGCTGAAGCCCGCGAGAACGCGGCCCGCATGCTGGGAAGCACGCTGGTGACGATCCAGACGGGCCCCGAAGGCAAACAGGTCAACACGATTTACGTGGAACAGGGACTGGAAATCGCCCGCGAACTCTATCTGGGTATTGTCGTCGACCGCGCCATGGGCGGGGCCTGCCTGATCATGTCCTCGGAAGGGGGCGTTGAAATCGAAGAGGTCGCGAAGCATTCACCCGAGAAGATCCTCAAAGAACCGATCGACGTCGATTACGGCATCTTTCCGTACCAGGCCCGCAACGTGGCCTTCCAACTGGGCCTCGAAGGCCCCGCGCTGCGATCCACCGAACTCTTCCTGAAGAAGATGTGCCGGTTCTTCCTCGATTCCGACTGCAGCATGGCGGAAATCAATCCGCTGGTCGTCACCAAACAGGGCGAAATGCTGGCCCTCGACGCGAAAGTCACCTTTGACGACAACGCCCTGTTCCGCCACGAGAAGTTCAAGGAACTGCGCGACCTCGCCGAAGAGAACGCGATGGAAGTCCGCGCGGGCGAAACCGGACTATCGTTCGTCAAGCTGGAAGGGAACATTGGCTGCCTGGTGAATGGTGCCGGCCTGGCCATGAGCACGATGGACCTCATCAAGCTGCATGGCGGGCAGCCGGCCAACTTCCTCGACGTGGGGGGTGGCGCGAATGTCGACCAGGTCACCGAAGCCTTCCGCATCCTGCTCTCGGACAAGAACGTCAAAGGGGTGCTGGTCAATATCTTCGGCGGCATCATGAAGTGCGACACGATCGTGGAAGCGTTGCTCACCGCCTATGAAAAGGTGGGTTTCAACGTGCCCCTCGTCGTGCGACTGGAAGGGACCAACGTCGAAAAAGCCCGCGACATGCTGGCCAACAGCGGCCGACCGATTATCGCCGCCAATGGCCTGACGGACGCCGCGAAGAAGATTGTCGCCGCCATCTGATGTCTCGGCCAGACGTGGTGGTGTCCGCCCCGTGGACACCACATCACGATCTGCGGCCGACTTCACTGTTCCACACGCACTGTTTGTTACACACCATCGAACACCCCGGCGTTTTACCCCATGAGCATCATCGTCAATCGTCAGACCCGCGTCATTTGTCAGGGCATTACCGGTAAGGCGGGCCTGTTTCACAGTCAAAAGTGCCGTGAATATGGAACCCAGATGGTCGGCGGAGTCACCCCGGGCAAAGGGGGGACTGAAATCGACGGATTCCCGGTATTTAACACCGTCGAAGAAGCGGTCCGGAAGACCGGTGCCAACGCCACCATGATCTTCGTGCCGCCCCCGTTCTGTGCCGATGCCATCCTCGAAGCCGAAGCGGCGGGCATCCCCGTGATCATCGCCATCACCGAGGGGACGCCGGTTCTCGATATGGTGCGAGTCCACAAGCGGATGGCCCACAGCGCCAGCCGGCTGGTGGGGCCGAACTGCCCCGGCGTGATCACCCCCGGCGAATGCAAAATCGGCATTATGCCCGGCTACATCCACAAGGCCGGCAGCGTGGGCCTGATGAGCCGCAGTGGTACGTTGACCTACGAAGCGGTCTGGCAATTGACCAATCTGGGGCTCGGACAATCGACCTGCGTGGGCCTCGGCGGCGATCCGATCGTTGGGACGAGCTTCATCGACTGCCTGCGAATGTTCCAGGACGATCCCCAGACCGAATCGATCCTGATGATGGGCGAAATCGGGGGCAACGCCGAAGAACAGGCCGCGGCTTTCATTAAAGAACACGTGACCAAGCCTGTCGCCGCTTTCATCGCCGGCCGGACGGCTCCCCCGGGCAAGCGCATGGGACACGCCGGGGCGATCATTTCCGGTGGCAGCGGCACGGCGACCGATAAAGTGGCCGCCCTCGAAGCGGCTGGCGTCGTGGTCGCCGAAAGCCCCGCCGACATGGGGACCGCAATGCAGCGGGCCATTGCCAACAAACGGCGGGCCTGATTCGCAACCCCCGGCACGCCCTGGGACCCCAGGTTCAGGCAGTGCCGAGGCCAAAAAACTAACACAGGCCGCCCCGGTTTCGGGGCGGCCTGTGGGGCTTTTCGGACTGGATTTACGCGATGGCGACGGGCTGCGGACAACGGCACAACCGGTGTAATCCATGCAGCGATTACAGCCTCGGTTCTCCTTATTGAAATCTCAGCCCCCAGGGCCAGCAACGGCGTAGCGCGTGGTAGAATCAAACGAGTCGGTGCCGCGACGCGAAAGACGAAAAATATGGCTGACTCCAGCCATTCCGGGGAACTTTTTCGGCGTCCGTTGCGTCGAATTCTCATACCGAGTCGTGGTCGGCGACAACCTGCAAGCGGGTGCCCTCGAAAGGGGCCCCTCTGGTTGACGATACCGCGAACTCTGTGATAGCGTACCAACTTAATGATTCATCTCATTCGGCCCAACTTCTGCCGAAAGCGAAACATCGGACTATCTTATCCGTTTGCGTCGGAATGAAACGCGAGGAGCGTGATCGTCATGGCTGAAACGCGTGGCGTCTGGGGAATTGATATTGGCCTGGCCGGACTGAAGGCGATTCGCCTGACATACGCCGAGGAAGCCAAGCAGGTTCTGGCAACCGCCTTTGATTTCGTGCCCCACCCCAAGATCCTCAGTCAACCGGACGCCAACCCGGAAGAACTGATCGGACAGGCAATCGACACCTTCCTGTCACGCAATAAGCTCGAAGGGGACGCAATCGCGATCAGCGTGCCGGGTCAGACAGCGCTGGCACGATTCATTCAACTCCCCCCTGTGGAATCGAGCAAAGTTACGGAAATCGTCAAATACGAGGCCAAGCAGCAGATTCCTTTCGCGCTCGAAGAAGTCATCTGGGACTACCAACCCCTGAGCGTGGGGATGGAAGAAAGCGGCTTCATGCTCGACGCCGAAGTCGGGCTGTTCGCCATGAAACGTGACCAGGTCCAGCAGCACCTGGCGCCGTTCATCGCCCGCAAGATTGAAGTCGAACTGATTCAGATCGGCCCCCTGGCCCTCTACAACTATCTGTGCCATGACCGCTTCGGTCAGACGCCGGAAGAAAAGAACCCCGACGCTCAGGAAGACTACACGCTGCTGCTCGACATGGGGGCCGACAACACGACCCTGCTCGTTTCAAACGGCAAGAAGATCTGGACCCGCAACGTGCCGCTGGGGGGCAACCATTTCACACGCGCCCTGACGAAGGAAATGAAGCTCACCTTCGCCAAGGCCGAGCACCTCAAATGCAACGCCACCAAGTCGCCTGATCCCAAGGCGGTGTTCCAGGCTCTGCGTCCGATCTTCAACGACTACGTCACGGAAATTCAGCGTTCGATCGGCTTTTTTGCCAACGTCAACCGCGAGGCCAAGATTGGTCGCATCGTGGGGGTGGGTAATGGCTTCAAGCTGGCCGGCCTGCAAAAGTTCCTGCAGCAGAACCTGCAGATGGACGTCGAACGGGTGGATGGCTTCAACGCCGTTTCGGGCGATGCGGTCCTCAACGCTCCGCTGTTTCAAGACAACCTGTTGTCGTTCGCGATCAGTTATGGCCTCGCACTGCAGGGCCTGAAAATCACGCGGGTGCACACCTCGCTGCTGCCCCCCGAGATCCGCACGGCCCGCCTGATCCGCAAGAAGAAACCCTGGGCCGTCGCCGCTGCCGCGATGGTTCTGCTCACGTTGACACTGTCGACGATCAGCTACGCGCGCGTCTGGGGGACCGTCAGCACGAGCCGATTCGGTGCCGCCGAAAACAAGGCCAACGGCGTCGTGAAGAACAAGAACGACATGAAGTCGGCCTATGAAAAAGGTAAAACCGACAATACCAACGCGCGCAAAGAGCTCGAAGATTTGACGTCCTTCAGCCAGAAGCGTACTCCCTGGCTGGAAGTCTATAAGGCCGTCAACGCCTGCCTGCCACGCGACGTCACGGACGAAGAAATCGATGAAGAAGATCCGACCAAATGGAACCGGATCCGGATCATGAGCATCACCGCCAAGGAATACAAAGACCTGGGTGAGTGGTACAAGACGCTGACCGACGCCCAGAAAGCCAAGATGCGTGATGATGACAAAGCCACCGGCCCCAAGGGCGAAGGTTACGTCTTCACGCTGCAGGGTCGACACTTCCACGATGACCCGCAGAACTACGAAATGAAGCAGGTGAACTACGTCACCAACACCCTGCTGAAAAACCTGAAGGAATGGGAAGTCGCCGAACTGAGCGCCAATACGCGTGGCGCCACGGGCGTGATCGTGCCGGTCCGGAAGATGGGCATCAGCCACCCGACAATTACTGAATCGGTCCCCACGGTGCAGGTTGAGTACTTCAAGAACGGCCCCCTCGCGGCAGCTGCCGCGGCCGCCAACCGCGGTGGAGTGGGCGATGCCAGCGATGGCCCGGGTGGCGGCGGGCGGGCGGGTTCCGGCTCGGATCCCCGTGCCATGCAGGCCATGATGATGATGGGTGGCGCCCGCGGCGGTCGGAA
>JAFEBR010000168.1 GCA_018242565.1 Planctomycetota bacterium
TCGAACGGCGTTGGCGACAACCAATTCGACGGAGGTGGGCGACAATGAGCCCCGGAATGACATCTGAAGTCGACTTCGCGGCGTGGTTCAAGTCCGTCACCGGGCATGACGCACCACGTGCATGGCAGGAACACTTAGCCGGTGAGCCCAATTGCCGCGACCGAATGATCCGGATTCCGACCGGGCTTGGAAAGACCGAAGGCGTTCTGTCCACTTGGAGCTTTCACCGACTCGGCCGCTGTGACGATAGTTGGCCGCGAAGGTTGGTTTGGTGCTTGCCAATGCGCGTGCTCGTGGAGCAAACCGAGGAAGTCGCCCGCAAGCTCGCGGAAGCTATACCGGCCGAAAAACGGCCGAAAGTTCATGTGGTGATGGGCGGCGAAGATGGAGGTGAATGGTTTCTAAGCCCCGAACATGCTGCGATTATCATCGGTACACAGGACATGCTGTTATCGCGTGCGCTGAACCGTGGATACGCGAGCCCGCGAGCACGCTGGCCGATGGAGTTCGGACTGCTGAATCACGACGCTTTGTGGGTCATGGACGAAGTCCAACTGATGGATGTGGGACTCGCAACGTCGGCGCAGCTCCAGGCATTTCGCGAAGAGGATCGCGAAAAGGGTTTTCGCCCTTGCCACTCGTGGTGGATGAGTGCGACTTTGCAACCGGAATGGCTGCGAAGCGTGGATACGGAGCCGTACCACGAGCGATGGATGCTTAATCCTTGCGTGATCGCCGCGGAGCAACGCCGGGGCGGCTTGTGGGACATCCGCAAATCACTCGTAACGGAAACAATCGGCCCCAAAGACGACCGTGCGCTTGCGCAACGGATTCTGTCGGAGCACTCCAACGCCCCGGCGGGCGAGTTTGGGCGGATCACCCTCGTGGTGTGCAATACCGTCCATCGGGCCTGTGGAACGTTTGACGCGCTTCGCGTCGCGGGACGGACGGAAGGCCTTGAACTGGTGCATAGCCGATTCCGGCCCGCCGAGCGCGAGGACTGGCGCGCGAGATTCCTTTCCCGTCCTGCTTGCACGGCGGACGCCGATCGGATCATAGTGGCCACCCAGGTCGTCGAGGCCGGGGTCGATCTCTCCGCAGGGTGCCTCATAACGGAATTGGCCCCCTGGCCGAGCCTGGTCCAGCGATTCGGACGCTGTGCGCGATACGGTGGCAGTGGCAAAGTCTTGGTGGTCGATCGAGGGCGCGACGAGGCGATTTGCGCTCCTTACACTCCCGAGCAATTGGAAAGTGCATGGGGGGCGCTCCAACAGCTCCGCGAACGTGGGGTTGGGCTGGACGCGCTGGAGTCGCACGAGGAATCGCTCAGCCCGGAAGTACGGACCACGCTCTATCCGTTCGCGCCTTCACAACTCTTGTTGCGGCGCGAGTTTGACGAACTGTTTGACACAACCCCTGATCTCACCGGAGCTGATCTCGACATCAGCCGATTCATCCGCTCTGGCGACGAGCGCGATTTGCAAGTTTTCTGGCTCGATCTTGCCAAAGATGAATCTCCCCCGAGCAAGCGGCATCCGCTTCGGCAAGAATTGTGCTCCGTTCCCTTCCTAAAGGCTCGTGACTGGCTTTGTGGCGAGGAAACGAAAACGACTCGCAAGCCAAAACTCCGCAGCGCAATCCGTGCCTGGATTTGGGACTGGCTCGACGGCGAATGGGTCCCGGCTGAACGGCAGAGTCTACTGCCTGGCCGCGTAGTCTGCGTGGCAGCGGCATGCGGTGGTTATACAAAAGATCGCGGCTTTAACCCGGAGAGCAGGGTTGCGGTTCCGTCAATTTCATTGCCTGCGATCACTCGAAACGCGTCGGCGCTTGGCGAAGCCGATGATCAACAGGACGGCGAACAGTTGAGCTTCAACCCGTGGAAGACGATCTCCTTCCACGGCGAGGAGGTCGCGAGCGAAGCCAGAGAAATTGCGAACGAAATCGGACTTCCCAAGATTCTTCAAGGGCTACTCGAACAGGCCGCTTATTGGCACGATTGGGGCAAGTCCCACCCCGCGTTTCAGGGCGCGATGCGCGGCAGAGATCGTCCGTCCCGTTCCGACTTGGCAAAGGCACCGGAGGCGGCCTGGCTCAAGCCGCCGGAAATGTACAAATATCTCGATAATAGCGAAATCCGCCCCGCGTTCCGCCATGAACTCGCCAGTGCCTTGGGGTTATTCGCAATCCTGCAAATCTACGCCCCTCAGCATCAAGCATTGCTGGGTCCGTGGGCCGAATTGTTTGCTTTACTTCGAAAGCCTAGGCAATCCGCCGAGCAACCACCCGCACCGCCCCCGCTTGTTCAAAGGCTCTTGGACTGCTCGGCGCCGCATTTTGACGTGTTGGCGTATCTGGTCGCCAGCCATCACGGCAAAGTTCGTGTCGCCTTACACGCCGCACCCAAAGACCAAGACTACCGGGATTTGGACGGGCGCGGGTTGCCGATCCGGGGCATTCGTGAGGGGGATCGATTGCCTTCGGTCGCACTGATTGCGGGTGAGCCGCCGATTCCTGAGGTGACGCTTCCCCTTTCGCCCGCGTCGATCGGGCTTTCAGAACGAACAGGTATCAGTTGGCGAGAACGATCGTTGGGCGCGGTGGAAACGTACGGGCCGGCGGGGCTGGCGTTCCTTGAGGCGATTTTGCGTGCGGCGGACGTTCGGGCCTCACGTTTGAAGACGAATGACCCGATGCTGGCGCTGGAGGAAAAGGTATGACGATTCATCTCCACGACTTGAAAGGCTGTTCACCGACGCCACTTGCAAACTATCTGAAGGCACTCGGGATACTTCGGTTGGTCGGCGAGCAAGCAGATAGTTCGGCCCGGGGCTGGTGGGATGGGGAGCAGTTCTGTCTGCTCACGAATTTGACAAAATCGGCACTGGAGGCATTCTTCCTGGATTGTTATGAGCCGACGCCCCTCTTATCGCCGTGGAACAAAGGGTGCGGCTTTTTCAAAGTGAATGACCCAGGTCTTGCCCCGCTAGCGGGCTCGCGAGCCCCCCGATTCCAACGATTCCGCCGTGGGGTCGCAGAAGCACGGCAGCTTCTTGACAACGTTTCCCACGCGGACGCCGTAATTCGGGCCATCAAGGCGCGAACAAAGACGAACAAGACTTTCCAATCCGAAGACCAACGGCAGTTGCTTCAGCGATGCGACATCTTTTGTGGTTGTCTCGATCAACTGCAGAACAAGTTATCCCAACCGGACATCACGGCTAAGCGCAGCGCCGAAATCGAACACGATATTTCGACTATCAAGTCGCTCATCGTTGCGGCCGACAAACCTGCGCAGCGGGCGGAAGTCGAAGCCCTCCAGGCGAGTACAGGGTATAAGTATTTACTCGCCGCAGCGGAGAGGCGATTCAAGTCACTTAAGGAAACGCTTATCCCGGACTGTCGGCGCTTGTGGCGTGGCCCACACGCTGAATGGTTATCTGCTGCCGTTGTCCTCAATGAAAGCGGAAGCCCGGAATGGCCATCGCTTCTCGGGACAGGCGGCAACGATGGCAATCTCGACTTTACCAACAACTTTATGCAACAACTCGGTGCCCTGTTTGAAATGGAATCCGAAACCGGTCGCGCAACGACTGTTGCGCGCGAGCTCCTGGAAAACGCGGTGTGGGGGGCGCCCGCGAACAATTTGGCGAGCGCGGCGGTTGGGCAGTATCAGCCGGGTTCAGCAGGGGGAGCCAACAGTTCGACTGGCTTTGCGAGCGGCAATCTCGTAAACCCTTGGGACTTCGTCTTGATGATGGAAGGTTCTCTCTTTTTCACGTCTCGTGCGACACGCAGGCTGGATCCTAATGCGTTCAGTAAGGCCAGCGCCCCATTTGCCGTTCGTCCTCATGCTGCCGGCTTCGCTACACCAGGTTCGGAGAAAGCCCAGCGCGGTGAGCAGTGGATGCCGTTATGGAAACAGCCCGCAACGATCCACGATGTGGAAGCGATGTATGGCGAGTCGCGTGTTCAAATCAGCCGCCAAACGGCTAATCGCCCGGTAGACATGGCTCGGGCGATCAGCCGCCTCGGCGTGGCTCGCGGGATCGAATCATTCGTACGATACGCGTATCTAGAACGGAATGGACAATCCACTTTGGCCGTTCCGCTGGGGCTGGTCCGGGTTCAAAGTCACCCGCGCGCCTACCTGATCGACGACCTCGCGGGTTGGCTGGACAGGGTTCAACATCGCAGTCGTGATAAGCATGCGCCGACACGGCTCGTGCATGCCGAACGTCGCCTCGCCGATGCCGTTTTCGGCGCACTAACACACGATTACTCACCGGATCGATGGCAGGGAATCCTGCTGGCCGCTTCTGGAATCGAGTCTCTCCAGGCGACCGGGACGGCGATCGATGCCGGCCCCATTCCGTCGCTCCGTCCGGAGTGGGCAGCAGCGGTCGATGATGGCAGTCCCGAGGTGCGGCTGGCACTAGCATTGGGAAGCGCGGCCGGCGATTATTTCAGAGTCCGGCCGGTCGATCCCGTTCGCCATCATTGGTTGCCGCTTGAGCCGGGTGCCCGCCGGTTCAAGACCGCCGACAAACGATTGATTAACGATTCGCGTGTGGTTGTATCTGGTCGTGATCCGATCCGCGATCTGATTGCTCTTGTAGAGCGGCGGCTGGTCGAAGCCGGCATGAAAGGCCAACGCCGGTCGCGGCTGGTCGCGGCGCAAGGTTGCGGTGCGTCCTTGGACGACTTGGCTCAATTCTTGGATGGGACTGTCGACCTCGATAGGCTACTCGGCATGGCCCGTGCCTTCATGGCGATCAAGTGGGACCAATGGTCGAGGGATTGCTGGCTGCAATCCGCGCCGACCGCCCAACTGCCAGAGGAAAGCTGGCTCGCCCTTCGACTTGCCAACCTCCCCTGGCCGCTTACGCAAGACAAGGACATCCCGGCTGATCATCGCATTGTTCGGCTTTTGGCGGGCGCTGCGGGGCCTCGCGCCATCGGGATTGCTTTCGCCCGGCTTCGATCTGTCGGCATCAGACCACCGCTGCAGGCCGGGGTTACAGATGCCTCGTCGGCGCGTCGCTGGGCGGCTGCGCTGGCGTTCCCAATCGACCGACGTACTGCATTGCGTGCCGCTGCAATTCTTAATCCATCCCTGAAAGGACTACTCCATGCCCGATCTCAACCTGAGTGATCTCGACAAAGCCAACCGAATACTTTTGACCGTCCCCCTCCGCCCGGTTCAGGGTAGCCGCTTCCAGCCGACAGGCTTCCCTGCACTCGGCGCGGCGACGTACCAGACCGTCGCGGGGCCTAGTTTGCTGGTCGAAAGCGCGCAGAGTATGGCCAACCGGCTCGAAACAACCTGCTGGGATACGGCTGAAAACAAACCGGTCGATGCACTGACTGGGATCAGCCACGTGACAGTGAAACGGCGAGGAGCATTCCTGACCGACTCGATGCTCGAAGCACATCGAATCAACAGCCCGTATCTTCTCGAAGGCAAGGACCGCCAATTCTTCGACAACCTGAAGGCAGAACTCGGCGGCCTCGAAGAAGGGCCGATCGACCGCAAGAAACTCGCCCAAGTGCTTTTCAAATACGACGTTGGAAGCCTAATTCACGGGGTCTTCCTCGCGAAAAAGGATCTCGCCGGCGGACGACTCCGCGTCGCGCGGGCCTTATCCGCTTTCATTGAGGCCTCCGGTGTTGGGGTGGCCGCATCGGGCGGTGTGAAAAACGACCATGTCAACCCCTCGGGCGACACCAAGAGCGGTTTCGGCAACGTACCCTTCTCCCGTGACGAGTACGTCGCCGAGCGGATCGACTGCCACATCAACCTCGACCTGGCGCAAATTCGCGGCTATGGCCTTCCAGTCGAGGCGCAAAGGCTCTTGATTCTACTCTCGCTCTACCGTGTGCGCAAGTTGCTCGATGGCGATCTGCGGCTGCGGACCGCGTGCGATTTGGAGCCCGTTGACCGAGACAATTTGGTCGCGTCACGTCCGAAAAACTTCAAGCTGCCTTCACTTAAAGACCTCGAAGAGGCCGTCAAGTCAGCCATCGGCGACTGTAGTGGGTTGATGGTTCAAACTAACGTAACGTTTGAGGACGAATTGAAGAAAGGCAAGGAGACTACCGCTGCTGGCGACACGGTAGACGAAAATGAAGCAGCCGACGAACCGACCGATCAATAGGAGAGTAAAGTGCCGACCCTGAAACTTCGGTTCCCCGGCGGGCGCTATCATGCCACGCCCTGGGGGCATCACGTCAACGAAGGCTTGATCGAGTGGCCGCCGAGCCCTTGGCGGTTATTGCGGGCGCTCATCGCGTGCGGCTTTTCCAGCCAAGGGTGGGCGCAAATTCCCCCGGTCGCAGAGCAGCTTATCAACAAGCTCTCAGGTGTTTTGCCCTCGTATCAACTCCCCAAAGCCAGCGCGGCGCACACTCGCCATTTCATGCCTGTCGGCGTGCTCGCCAAAGGACGGGAGCAGACCACGCTCGTCTTCGATACATGGGCCAACGTCGGTGACGGCGAGCTGAGGGTTAATTGGCCCTGCGAACTGAGCGACGAAGAAGCCGCACTACTGGGGCAAGTCGCAGACGCGCTTGGTTATCTCGGAAGAAGCGAGAGCTGGGTCGAAGCGGCCTTGGTTGTCGGCGCTGAACAGGAACCTGTTGCCTTTAATGCGTTTCCGCATCTGGAAGGTGCCCATCCAGGACGCGAATACGAACAGATCTCCCTAATGGCCGCGCTGCCCGCTTTGGAGTATCGGAAATGGCAACAGGAAACGACGGCGCCAATTCTCGAAGTGATAAAGCTCCCTGACGGCCCGCGTAAGCCGACGGCAAAGCAACTTCAAAAATTCGAGTCGCAACGCGCGCAGGCGATTTCCCCTTACCCGCCAGATTTGTTGTCGTGTCTGACGAAGGACACCGCGTGGTGGAAGCAGCACGGTTGGTCGCAGCCACCGGGGTCGCGACGAGTTTTGTACTGGCGGCGAAATGATTCACTTGAAGTTGGTGTTCCTCAACGGCCGAGACCGCAACGACCCAAGCCGCTGACGACCATTTTGCTGTCGCTCACGACGCCCAGTGGTAGCCGATCGGCGCTGCCACCGTGCGCGCGCACAGTGCCACAGGCGGAACTGTTCCATCGGGTGGTCGTCGCAAAAGCAGCCAAAGGTGGTCGAGTTTTTTGCCCTGAGCTGACGGGCACAGACCAGCACAACAGGCCGCTGCAAGATCATCACTCGCATGCACACATGATTCCAGTTGACCTCGACAGCGATGGCCGGCTGGATCACCTCGTCATTCATGCCAGTATGGGATTGGGGGATACGGCGCAAAGAGCAATTAGAGAATCGAGAGAGACCTGGCGAAAAAATGGACCGGATCTCCAAGTCGCGATCGTTGGGCATGGTGATTTGGAAATCCTGCGACAACTGCCAGCGCCGCTAGAGCGCAGCGCTGAAAAGATCTTGGGGCCGATCGGCGGTTCAAAAGTTTGGATCAGCATTACGCCGTTTGTCCCCCCACGTTTCCTAAAATCGCGGGGGAAAAACACGCTGGTCGGCCAGATCAACGCCGAATTGGCATCACGACGACTGCCGGAAGTCGAAAGCGCCGCAGTTGACCCCGAACTGACACGCAAACTTCGGCACTTCGTCAGGCGACGTAACCACGGAGGTAAGGCGCCACCTGTCGATGCTGGTTACGGGCTGCGATTGATCTTTCGTGAACCGATAAACGGGCCTCTCGTTATTGGGTACGCTTCGCATTTCGGGCTCGGACTTTTCTACGCGGACAGCGACTGAGTTCACTCGCTATTTGGCAATTCGCATCCAGTTTCATTCCCGCGCCGGTTAGCGGCGACGGCGCGGGAATTTTTTTATGGGTGTCCGCGACACTGACGAAGAACGCGACGAACGAAGCGAAAGCGGCCGTAACCGACGGCCGACCATTCTTGACAAAGGAGTTGCAGGTTACGCCGTATTAGTCCCCCCCGTTCAACGGGGGAACGTCAACGGGACGGAACGCGTGTTTTCGCAAGGATGAGTGGGTTTCTTTTTCTTGTGAACCGGGCCAGACATCATTGCCTTGCCGACGAACGACCTGATTGACCTGGCGGTTTGTTCCGGCGCCGCAGATGGCAACGCACCCCATCCCGGAGACAGCGCCGACGGGGCCGGCGGGACGCATGCCCCTCTGCCGGACCTTCGCCCCGCCGTTGAACGCCCGCCCGTTGATCCACATGGTGCCACGGGAGTCGTTGCGGACGATTCCGTGCGCGCTGAAGGCGCCACCCTCCCCCGCCCCCCGTTCATCAGTTAAGGAACTGCGGGAAGCGGAGCCCAGAGACGCGTTTCCGCCGTTGAATGACTGCGGCCCCATTGAAGCGCCCAACCAGTCACCGCACAGGAAGACTACGCCCTGCTTTCCGCAGTTGAACGACTGCGGCCCCATTGAAGCATATTGGACCCCGGCGGTGAGTTCGTTTCCAGCTTCTTTCCGCAGTTGAACAACTGCGGCCCCATTGAAGCGCGGCCCTGTTTGCGGCGGGGGCCAAAGATGACCCGACTTTCCGCAGTTGAACAACTGCGGCCCCATTGAAGCAGCTTGCCTTTCACGGTCA
>JAFEBR010000169.1:2500-10080 GCA_018242565.1 Planctomycetota bacterium
ACCGCGATTCACAAACAACCGCCCTTCGGTCCCCTCAAAGAGAATGCCGTTGTCGCCGTCGTGCCGAATCTCAATCTCCGCCCCGTCGGCGAACCGGGCCCGAATCAGAAACTCGGTCGCCGTGTTGTACCGCGCGGGATCGACCGGATACCCATCTCGGAATTCCACCGGATGCCGGACGAACTCCGGAATAATCTCCACCGGCCCCGATTCGGTCCGCCCCATCCCCCAGGTGGCGATATCGACGTGATGCGCACCCCAATCCGTCAGCTTGCCTCCCGAATACTCATACCACCAGCGAAATTCATAATGGCCACGCGACCAACTGTGCGTTTCGCCATTGTCTCCCGCCAGAAACCGAAACGGCGCCGCCGCGACCGGCCCCTGCCAGAGATTCCAATCGAGATCGGCCGGAGGCTCGGCGACTGGTATTTCCGGACTGGTCGGCGCCCCGCCAATGCGGCAGACTGCTTTTTGAATCTTTCCCAGCCGTCCGCTTTGAATCAACGCGATCGCCTGCACGAACTGAAAATCGCTGCGTTGCTGCGTCCCAATCTGCACGATTCGGCCCGTTTTCCGACACACGTCGCAGATTTCCCGCCCTTCCGGAATCGTCAAGGTCATCGGCTTTTCGCAGTACACATCCTTCCCGGCCAGCATGGCTTCGATCGCGATCTTGGCATGCCAATGATCGGGAGTGGAAATGTGAACGAGATCAACCTTCGGATCATCCAGAATCGCGCGGTAATCGGCCGGCATCGGCACTTCGACTCCCGTCCAGTCCTTGACCAGCGCGGCGGCCCGCTGCCGGCGACTGCGGTCCACATCGCACACGGCCACGTAGTCTCCGTACTTGCGAAAATCGGGAGCCGACCCCCACGGCCCGTTGATTCCGGTCGCCCGTTGACACCAGCGACTTCCGGTCCCAATGGCCCCCACCCGCGGTCGCTCGTTGGCTTCGCGGAAGCCGGCGGCCCGCCCCTCCCGCGATGGCAGCCAGCCCGTCGCCAGTGCCAGCACGCCCGATTTCAACACTGACCGACGCGAAACCAGAGCTTGAGCCATGGGCCCTCTCCTGACATTGTGAAATCTCACTCGCTCAAACCGCTCCAGAATCCGCCACAATTTTTCGCAATTCCGGGCGGTTTCCCGGCGATCCGCCAAGGTTCGCCGATTGTAGTCGAATCACTTCCCGAGCCGCCAATCAGGCCGGCCCCACTCGTACCCCAGCTTCGCGAAGCCCCCGGTACCGACCCACGAGACCGGTGCCGACCCGCCAGATCAGAATGGTCATTCACAATTTGACGAACCCGGGGGCGGACCGGTAGCATCGCCCCATGAACCAGCCCGCCTCCAATTACGTACGCAGTCACGAACTCCTGGATCGCGCCGCCAGCCGTCTGTTGATCGTCGATGTGCAGGAAAAACTGATTCCCACTATTGCGCAGGCGGCTCGAGTGGTCGCCAACTGCCGACAGTTGATCGACGGCGCCCAGATCCTGGGAGTTCCCGTTTTCGCCACCGAACAGTACCCCAAAGGACTGGGGCCCACCGTCGCCAGTCTGCGCGAGGGGCTGAGCACCGTCCCCGAAAAGCTGCTGTTCAGTTGCGCCGAGGTGCTGAATTGGGGAACGGCGGCCGAACAAACTGAACAGCGATTTCAAGTTGTTGTCGCGGGGATCGAATCGCATGTCTGTGTCCTGCAGACCGTGCTGGACCTGCTGTCGCAGGGGTATCGGGTGTACGTCCCTGCCGATGCGGTCAGCAGTCGTCAGGAATTCGATTGGAAAATCGCGCTCGACCGCATGTCGAACGCCGGGGCCACGATCACCACGACCGAGTCCGTCCTCTTCGAATGGTGCGAGCGGGCCGGCACCCCCGAGTTCAAGCAAATCAGCCAGTTGATTAAATCCCGAGGTAATGGAACATGAGTGTCTGGGGTTGGGCCGTGCTCGTCAGCGTGCTGCTGGGAGCCTGGCCGTTGCACCGATTGTGCCTGTGGCTGGAAGAACAGGGATATCTGTTCTACCGACACAAACGCGCCACAGGCTGCGCGGCGGGTATGGCGGTCGCGCTGCAGCAGTTCGTAGAACCCAGCGCCCGCGAAATCATCCAGGTGGATGACGAGCACGTTTCAGGCGACGTGGATGCCTCCGGCGGACCAGACGGGCCGACCCCGCGTCCCGGCTGGCACCAGATCGGCAATCAATTCGAAACCCCCGATTGGCCAACCAGTTCCATTTATCGTACTGCTCCCGCGCTTCGCCGGGACGTCTGACGTCGAAATCTCTTTCGCCTCGTGGTGGCCATTTTCGGCAAATCAAGTCGGCGCGCGAGCCTTACGCGGTGCCGAAGTCGCCATCGCGTCGCTGTACCCCAGACTCGAATTTCGCCCGGCAATCTCGTATTCTGGCGGTTTGACCGTTTCCTTTGCGCCTCGGGCGCCCCCTTTGAGCACCACACATGGCTGATACCGCGATTCCTCAACTCAACCCACCGCGTCGGATTCTGATGGGACCTGGTCCGAGCGATACGCACCCCCGCGTTCTGGCGGCACTGGGGGCCCCCACCGTCGGCCATCTCGACCCCTATTTCCTGCAGGTGATGAATGAAACGCAGTCGATGCTGCGGCAGGTCTTCCGGACGCAGAATCCGTTGACATTGGCCGTCAGCGGCACCGGCAGCGCCGGTATGGAAACCTGCGTCGTCAACCTGATTGAACCTGGCGACAAAATGGTGGTGTGCGTGAACGGCGTGTTCGGCGGCCGCATGGCCGACGTCGCCGCGCGGGCCGGGGCGCACGTGACCACGACCGAACAACTGTTCGGCGAGGTGTTTTCGCCCGAACAGATCTCCGACGTCGTCCACCGCGTGAAACCGAAAGTGGTCGGCATTGTGCATGCCGAAACCTCGACTGGGGCCCTGCAGCCACTGCCGGAAATCTCCAAGATCGTCCACGAAGCCGGCGCGCTGCTGCTGGTTGACACGGTGACCTCACTGGGTGGCACCGCCGTGGAAGTCGACGCCTGGGGCCTGGATGCAGTTTACAGTGGCACCCAGAAATGCCTGAGCTGCCCCCCGGGGCTGGCACCCGTCACATTCAGCCCGCGCGCCATCGCCGCGATTGAAGCCCGGAAAACCAAGGTCGCCAGCTGGTACCTCGATATGACCTTGGTCCGGAACTACTGGGGTCAGGATCGTGCCTACCACCACACGGCCCCCATCAACATGAACTATGCCCTGCACCAGGCCCTGGCGATTGCCCTGGAAGAAGGGCTGGAGGCCCGCTTTGCCCGGCACCTGCGCAACCACCTGGCGCTCAAGGCGGGCCTGGCAGCCCTCGGATTGTCGTATGCCGTCAAAGAGGGGCAGCAACTTCCCATGCTCAACGCGGTGTTGATTCCCGCCGGGGTCGATGACCTGAAGGTTCGCCAGCAATTGCTGCGAGACTTCGGCATTGAAATTGGAGGTGGCCTGGGTCCCATGAAGGGCAAGACCTGGCGCATCGGCCTGATGGGTGAAACCAGTTCGCCCCGCAATGTCCTGCTGCTGCTGGCGGCGCTCGAACGCTGCCTGGGTGACCAGGGAGCCAAGTTCGCGGCCGGCGCCGGTGTCGCCGCGGCTAACGAGTTCTATCGGCAGAATGCCTGACATCATGAGCAACCCAGCCGCGAATCACCCGCTTGTCGGGGTCATCATGGGGAGCAAGTCCGACTGGGAGACGATGCGCCACGCTGATGAACTTCTGACCCAGTTTGGCGTGTCGCACGAATGCCGAGTCGTATCAGCACACCGCACACCGGACTGGATGTGCGAATACGCCGCCACCGCCGAGGGGCGGGGCATCGAAGTCATTGTCGCGGGCGCCGGCGGCGCGGCTCATCTGCCCGGGATGGTCGCTTCGCAGACAGTACTCCCCGTGCTGGGGGTGCCGGTTCAAAGCCAGGCACTGCAAGGACTCGATTCGCTGCTCTCGATCGTGCAGATGCCGGGAGGCATTCCCGTAGGGACGCTGGCGATCGGCAAGGCGGGAGCGACCAATGCCGCCCTGCTGGCGATCCGGATTCTCGCCACGACGCGCCCTGAACTCCGCCAGAAACTCAAGGACTTTCAGCACGAACAATCGCGAAAGGTGCGAGAGGAGCACTTGACTTGAGTTCCACAGCCAGCCTGCGCCCGATTTATCCGGGAGCGACAATCGGCGTACTGGGCAGCGGTCAACTCGGGCGGATGTTTGCCATCGCCGCCCGGCGGTTGGGCTATCGGGTCCACACGTTATCTCCCGACACCGACACCCCCACGGGACAGGTGGCCGACGTAGAAATCGTGGCCGCCTACGATGATCTCGATGCGATCCGCAATTTTGCCCGCAATGTGGCCGTCGTGACGTTTGAGTTCGAGAATGTCCCCGCCGCCACGGCGGCCGCCGCCGAACAGTCGGCCCCCGTCCGCCCCGCGGGGCAGGTCTTGCACACCACCCAACACCGACTGCGCGAGAAGACCTTTCTGAGCCAATCCGGGTTCCCCGTCACGCCGTTTGTCGCCGTTCGCTCTCTTGCCGAATTGCAAACCGCACTGGCACGACTGGGGTGTCCGGCCGTGCTGAAGACCGCGGGTTGGGGTTACGATGGCAAAGGCCAGTACAAAATCAACAGTGTGGCTGACGCCGAGACCGCCTGGGCCGCCGTGCAAACTCAGGAAGCCGTCCTCGAAGCGTTTGTCGATTTCTCGTGCGAAGTGTCGGTGGTCGGGGTGCGCGGGTCTAACGGCGTCGTGGTGACCTATCCCGTCATCGAAAACGCCCATCGGCATCACATTCTGGATGTGTCGTGTTGTCCCGCCCGGATTCCCGAAAATACTGCTCGGGAAGCCGCCGAGATTACCCGGGGGGTTTTGGAAGCGCTGGACTGTGTGGGCGTGCTGTGCGTCGAGTTTTTCGTGACGCGAACCGGGGGGCTGATGATTAATGAGTTAGCGCCGCGGCCCCATAATTCAGGACACCTGACGATCGACAGTTGTGTCACCTGCCAGTTCGAACAACAACTGCGGGCCATCTGTGATTTGCCGCTCGGTTCAACGGAATTACTGCGTCCGGCCGCGATGGCCAACCTGCTGGGCGACCTGTGGCAATCGGGCGAACCGCACTGGGATCAGGCCTGTGCCCTCGATGACGTCAAACTGCACTTGTATGGCAAACTGCAGGCCCGTCCCGGACGAAAGATGGGACACCTGACCGCCCTGGGGGCCACTCCCGACGCAGCGCTCGAACGGGTGCAGGCCGCCCGGACGGCGCTGGTCACCCCCGCGGCCAGGTAAGGCTGACTGCCACGCCAATTCCGCAGCGAGTGGGCGACACACTTTTGTGTCGAACGAGATCAACCCGTGCCGATCCCATCACAACCGGTAAAACTCGGCCACGCGGAATTCTGCCCGCCAATTCTCCAGATTCCGGAACAGGCGGCGGGAATCCCGTGTTAAGATGTGCCAGTGGCACCCGATTTGAGGCTGAAGGCAGTTTCCGACGGACCGCGCCCGTGAATCCGCGTTGAACTGCCAGATCGGGGTATCGCCCTGGATGCCTCTGGAATGGCTGGGAAAGACGACATCATGCCTCAGAAACCAGTTGTACGACGGTCCGCTCGCCTGGCTGCCTGGATCTCTTCCTGGTGGAAGCCCCAGCCGACAGTCCGCCAGCGGGCACCGTTCGCGAATGCCGCGGGTTGGCACCCGGCGCAGATTCTGTGCCTGGAAGAACGGGCCTTGCTCGCCGGTCCCACCGTCACCACGAACACCGCGTCGATCGGCGCCAATGCCACGACGCTGGTGATCAAGGGAACTGGGTTCAGCACTACGCTGTCACAGAATTCGGTCGTCGTCAAAGACACGGTCTCGAACAAATCGATCACGGTGACCCCGACGGTCTCGACGACGACTACGATGACCGTCACGATCAGCACCATGGGCACCATGACGGGGGGCGATCAACTGACCGCCGTCGTGACCACCAGTGGCGTCAGCAGTGGCGCCGCGGTACAGGTGGCCACAATTGCCCCGATCGTGACACTCAGCACCAAGGCCGTGACGTCCACGACGTTGACGATCAGCGGAGTGGGTTTCAGCACAATTGCCGCCAGCAACTCGGTGCTGCTCAAAGACTCGGTGACCGGGAACACCGCGACCGTCACGCCGACGGCAGCCACCGCGACATCGCTCACCGTGTCGCTCTCGACATTGGGGACACTGACCGGTGGCGACAAGCTGACGGCCGTAGTGACCACCGGTGGTGTCAGCAGTGGTAACGCCGTGCAGGTCGGCCTGGTGACACCGCTGGTCACGCCGAACTCGACGATTACCACCTCCACGACCATCACGATTGACGGTTTTGCCTTTGATTCGACTATTGCGCACAACAAGGTCACGTTGAATAATTCGGGACGCAGCATCGCCGGGACCATCCTGACAGCCAGCAACACCTCGTTGACCGTGAGTTTCAGCGGGCCAGTGACCGCCGGCCCACTCAACGCGACGGTCACGGTCAACAACATCAGCAGTGGGAAACCGGTCCAGGTGGCCTCGATCCAACCGTTGATCCTCGAAACGACCACGCAACTGGCTCCCGGTGCCCGACAGGTCATTATCTATGGGTTTGGATTCGATCCGAACCATGCTCAAAACACCGTCGTGTTCAGCAGCGGGGCCGTGGGCGTGGTGACCTCGTGCAGCGCGAATGCCCTGATTGTCACGTTTCTGGTGAAACCGAAAACCGCCGGGCCTTTGACGGCCATCGTCACTACGCGGCACGTCAGCAGTGGGGCCGCCGTTCAAGTGGCCACCGTTTAGCCCGGCCTATCGCCGTTGAGTGTCGCGCTCGCCTGCTCCATCGGAGCTGCATTCGCCAAGAATGCGGGCACGTTGCGCCGGGCCCACCACCCATTTTTGGAGTGCGGCCGCCCGGCTGCCGCTTTTCGTATTTCCGGATGCATCTCCCGGTGGACAGAATCCCCAAGGCCCCACCACCTCTTTCGCCTGATCGGACGGAAAAGGTTGTCCACAGATTTTCGCAGATTAACGCAGATTATTTTCCGTTCCGGGATCTCGCTGCCATTCCACAGCCTTGCCTGTGCAGTGGCTTTTTTTATCCATGCTATCCGCGTCATCCGCGGTTCATTCCTTTCTGTGAACCAATTTGCCGAGTGCGCCTTCCGCGGTCGACAGAAGGCGCTCTGCTGATCAGGTGCTAATCATCCGCCGGTGCATCCGATCGACGATCGTATCGGCTTTTGAATCCGCGGTTTTCCATCCACACCCCTCCCCCGCGTTCTGCGCGAACACGGCTACGAGGCCAAACTTTTAATCGGCGTTAATCTGTGCAAATCTGTGGATCCCCCCTATCTGAACCAACCGCCCAAATGCATCTCCCGGTGGACAGAAATCTCTCCGCCAATTCCCGTTGACCGCAGCTCTCCCGTTCGACACCCAGGGCACAATCGTTGAATTCCATTAAATGTGTTTCGCTTCTTTCGTGGTGAAACGTTTTGAAACCACCAAATACACGAACGGCCACGAAAAACGAAAAGGGT
>JAFEBR010000016.1 GCA_018242565.1 Planctomycetota bacterium
AACTGGAGCCGCTGTTCGCCGAGGGGCAGTTCACACAGGACATACCCGGCCCGGTTCGCGAGGATGGATCCAAACCGATCGTCGGCCGTAACATCGGGGCCTGGCTGCCTGGCAGTGATCCCGATCTGAAACAGGAATTCATTATCGTCAGTGCCCACTTCGATCACCTGGGGGTCGATCGCGAGGGACAGATCTATACCGGGGCCGACGACAACGCCGGCAGCGTGGCGATGATGCTCGAAGTGGCGCGTTTATTCGCCTCGGCTCCGCAGCGTCCCCGGCGCAGCCTCGTGTTTCTGAGTTGCGACCTGGAAGAGCACCTGCTGTGGGGTTCCCGCTGGTTCGTGGCCCACCCCCCCTGGCCCATTAAGCAGGTCAAACTGTTCATCACGGCCGAGATGATTGGCCGTACGCTGGGCGATTTACCGTTGAAGAGCATCTTCGTCATGGGAGCCGAGCGTGGAACCGGCCTGCGCGAAACGGTCGACAGCCAACCCGCCTCCCCCGAACTCGAAGTGGCCCACCTGGGCATCGACGTCGTCGGGACGCGCAGCGATTACGGACCGTTTCAATCCGAGAAGATTCCGTTTCTGTTTTTTTCCGGCGGCGAGCATCCTGATTATCACACTCCCCGCGACACGGCCGATCGGGTGGATTACACCCGGGTGGCGCTGGTTTCGAATCTGATCGCCGGCATCTGCCAGGCGGTGTCCAACGACCAGGCCGCTCCAGAGTGGATCTCGCAACCCCAGTTCGACATGGCAGAGATCCGCACCTTGCATCGCATTACCGAGTTGCTGCTGCAGATCGATGATGCCCCTGCCGCCGCGAACCGCCCGAAGCTGAACGCGATTCAGAGGTTTACGGTCACCAACATGAAACAGAAGACGGCTCAAATCCTGGAACGCGGCACAGTCCTCCCCGCAGACCGCCCCGGCATCGTCCGCAACGCCCAACTGCTGTTGCTCACCGTTTTTTAACCGCGACGTGGACGGCGGCGCCGTTACCACGTCGATTTCCCCGCTTGCGCATCAGCGTGCGACCACACCACCGCCCGGCCAGGGACATCCAATCGTCCAGACAGCCGTGTCGCTGCCTATGAGCGGTCATCGCCCGATCGAACAGGCTCGATGTAAACGGGTGGCATCGAGGCCCGGTAATTAACGATTCGACGCCCCGCAGCCGAACAACCGCCAGTGCGCCGCCGGCTTCATGCCGGCGATCTCCGCCACAGCGTCAACGCCGACGGAGCGAAATTCCCCAGTTCCCGATTGCCCCCTCGTCGCATTCACCATCCTGCCGCCGGACCAACAACCCAATTTCACCCAGATCGGTCCGCTCCATTCG
This sequence comes from Planctomycetota bacterium, assembly GCA_018242565.1. Taxonomy (GTDB): domain Bacteria; phylum Planctomycetota; class Planctomycetia; order Planctomycetales; family Planctomycetaceae; genus JACQFH01. The sequence goes on from JAFEBR010000016.1 coordinate 1,348, forward strand.
GTCATCCGTGGCAATCCTGATTCGTTAGTCCGTGCGTGAACTCTCGATGAGCCTCGCATGTCCCCACACGTTCAACCGGGACATCCGTCTTTCGTACGCTTGACCCGAAAGTGCCTTTTCTTACCGACTTAAGCCTTAAATGCATCTTCCAGCAATCCTGGCGTTTCCTGTAATTCACCAGTCGGAAAGCGCGATGATAAGTACGCGAGTAAAAGTCCATTCAGCCAAGGATTCTGGTATTGGGTTATAAGCGCATCTCCGATCAGGCCAAAATCGTCGGAAATACAGGCGGCCAAGTCAGGTGACTCCCATCGCTCCATCGACTGCAGATACAGAATCTTCCGTAGTTGAGCCACGCGGGCGTCGGCGTCAGCGGCGCTGCCCTTCAGGGTGTCAACTGCATGTGAGGCTTTCATCCATTTGTTGTCAAATGAGGGATGATCTCTTTGATCCAGAGCGTAATGAATGTCTTTTTGTTCCAGCGTTAGCTTGTGGAGAAGTGTACCGTCGTTTGCGTTGGCAATAAGTTTGTCGAGGCTGTCCATATCTGTGTTTCTAAAGCAGTACTGCTTCAATGAAATCAATCGCTTCCAGAAAAGATACGTTTGTCCGGAGAAGGATGCGCCAACTTGGGGACAAAGCACTTCTTGCATGATATCCGATTCAGCTTGCGCGTACCAAACTCGGCATCCATGGAGCTTCACGCGAATTCCGGGAAAACGCCCATTGAGATGGCGTGACGCGAGGCGATGTACGCGGCGACAGTGTGCGAACCAACGGGAACACCGCAGGTGGCCCACCCGTAGGCGAGAACAGCACGATGGGACACGAACGTGTCCTTGCACCGTGACACGCCTCCGAACCTCGATTGCGTCCGGGAGAGAGGCGTTCAAGTCCTGTGTCACCAGGTCCGAATAAGCCGATGACAGCGTCAGTTTTCGTCGGCACTGGATCTATCGTCGAAAAATGCACCCGCCAAATGGAGTACAAGTTCCCTTGTGATGCTCTGCTCGTGTTCGGAGACTGAGGGCTCGGGGAATGCCACCACCAGCAACAGTGGTCTGTCGATAATTGATCCAGCGGTGGAAAATGGAAATGGGGTCGTTGCTGCCTGTACGACCCATGTCGTTCTCCGCAGCGAATCGACAAACATCTCTGTCAACTGTTTTTCGATGGTTGGTGAGCGAGCGCGTAAGAGTAACACGCTTGCGGTCACATGTTCGCGAACGAAGAACGTCGCGATCGCAGCACCATTTGCCGATGTGAATTTTGTGCGAATTTCAGACAGATTCCCGTCCCAGAGCACGTCGAAGACGGCCCCGTGCTTTTTAAGAAACGCTGTGCAGACTTCCCGCCAAGGCAGG
>JAFEBR010000170.1 GCA_018242565.1 Planctomycetota bacterium
GCCACGAACACGAAGGGGAAAAGAAGGAGATCCACAGATTTGCGCAGATGGACACAGATTTTTTGATATTGGGGATCGCGGGGCAGGCGATCGGGGGGTTGGTGGTTCGGCTCAGTGAGGCACGCTGTTTTTAATCTGTGGAAATCCTGAAAATCTGTGGACCTTTCCCGTTCGTAAACCGGACGAAGTGGAATGCAGTCGCCGGGGATCGGTGAAACTGACCGGTTGACTGTCGTTTGTGCTGGGTCCCCATGTCAATGTTCATGTGGTCCATCCAAGATGTGCCGGGTGTCGCACAACACAATCGGCCATCAATTGGCACGTTTGGCGAAAAACTTGCCAATCGGGAAAGGTTCCAGGCAAATTTCGGGTGGCATTTCACTTTGGTGGCCAGCGAAGAGGACGAGGGTGGTGAATATGGAGATCGAAAATGGGTGTCTACTTGTTTCACCCAGATTCGACCGATACACTTCCCCCCTTCATTGGCATGGACGTAAACCATGATTCACCAAAATGTGTGTCTTTGTTTGAGAGCTGGAAAGTTCGGATGCATCACTCCTTCACACTTGTTGTCGGTTCGGCCCTGTGCTGTCTCGTTGCGGCCCCGGCCCACGCTGGCCCCGTGCTGTACGCGACGAGCTATTATTCGAACAACGCCTATGCCGTCAATTCGGACGGGAGCACAACAGTCTTTGGGGCCACGATCGGGCACGCCTCCGGCATCGCGCTCGACTCGGCCGGCAATGTTTATGTCGGCAGCGAGACCAGTAACGCCATTTACAAATTTACTTCGACCGGGACTTTGATCGGAACATTCACGACCGACCACCTCAACGCCCCGACGGGCATGGCCTTCGACTCCACGGGGAAGTTGTTCGTCGCCAACGGCGATTCGGGCGAGATCAATGAATACTCATCGAGCGGAGCGTTTCTCGGAACCTTTGCCACGGTTCCGATCGGGAGCAATGGCCTGTTGCACGGCCTGCTGATCGACCCGACAGGTAACGTGTACGTGACCGACATTCTCTCCGGCGGGACGGGAAACCTCATCAAGTACAACTCGGCGGGCACGGTGCTGGCGACAACCACCACTGGACTCAGTTATCCTGGCCAGATCGCGCGGGACAGTCTGGGCAATCTCTATGTTTCGAACGCCGGTGGTGATCACATCGTGAAGTTTGACAGCCTGCTGAACTCGCTGGGGAATTTTGCGTCGGGGACCGGCGCGAACAATTATGGCGTCGCCTACGACGCGGCCACGAATACATTTTACCAGGGAACGTTTGGTCCCAGCGGAAACCCATCGGGACCGATCCAGCGATTCGACGCCAACGGCAGTTCGCTCGGTTTCGTGGCAGCCGACCAAACCACGGCTTACTTTTTGGCCGTCGCCCGCACGGAAGTCCCGGCCCCCGTCCCCGAACCTTCAACGCTGATCGGTTCACTGGTGATGTGCGGCATGTTCGGAGCGGCTCTCGGTTACAAGCGGTTGCAGGGCCAAACGGCCGTTTAACAGCGGTAACGAGGGTAGCAGCCAAGCCTCAGCGGGCGAAATACTCGCTGAGGTTTTGTTTGTAAATTGCTGCGATGTTGCGCGAAGACGGAGGGCGCATCGAGCGTTGATTCGCTGAACGCAAGGCCGCCCCGGTTGGTCGGCGTGTCGTAGCCGGACCAGGGAGTTTCCGGCAATCTTCGTGCGCAATCGACGACGAGACCCCACCCTTCAGTCGGACAAGGCCACGAACCGGGGTACCGAAGGCGAATCGCAGGCTGGGCCCGGATTTGCCTTTGGCGCAGGCGCCGTTTGTGCTGTGTCCCCATGTTCAGCGTTTCGAGAAGTTCACCAGTCAGAAGCCCGAACGCGTCCCGGCGCAGGGGCCACTACATGAATTCATCATCCGGATTTCGAATTTGCCTCTCGGCGCCACAGCACAAGCACCAGCCAAAACAGAAAAACCTGTTCGGCAAGCGACAGTCCATCAGGCAGATCAATGACGGCAGTCCGTCGGAACCAACTTTGTGGGTAAATGCGGCCGACCTGGAGTCCCCCGCTGTACAGCCCAAACTCACGTCGCCACATCGAAACGGCACGGAGCGTCGAGACACCGCCTGCGATTTCGACGTCGAAGGAACGCGTGAAGACGTTCGTTTTCTGCGCACGCGCCAGGACTTGATCGCCGCACTTCAATGCGAATGTTCCGCGCAACACGCTTTCGCGGGAGAACGTGTAAGTCTGGCCGCCGAGGATGACGTCCGCCCTTTCACGGAACCAGGACATGTCAATGTTGGCGATCAATTCGTCGTCTCTGTGCACGTCGAAGGTCCAAGAAAAAATGTTCCGTGGAATTGCCCGGAGCACGATATTGACCCCTTTCCCATGAAAACCTGCTGCAAATCGATCGCCAGCCGGCGCCGCTGCTTCCAAAACGAAGAAACGCCAGCAGCGGATCAAAACGAAATGTGCCCATGATCTACCTCGCCAATATATACACCGATCCTGATTCGTCGATTCGCCAGCAGCGATTCGACGGCGCCTGTGGAGGTCCAGTCGATTTCGAGGGCATCGCGACAAATCCCTGATCAATTCCTGGCGCCCGTGGCATCGACCGAGCGCACCGAGGCCACTCTCGGCCCCGTCCTTAACCAGGCCGGCACGCGCTGCAGCGACCAGGGATTTCTACTCCTGTCACTGGAGGATGATCTGCAGTTACTCGACTGGACCGGCCGGCAATTGGCCCGCGGCAAGAAAGGCCGCATCCTGCCGACCATCGAGCCGATTCTGCAGCGTCGGCAACTCGATCGCCAGGGCTGGAGAGACGTTATACAGCATTTTGGTCGGCGGTACTTCGTGGCTGCCGGGGCGCCGGCGACAGTCGATGGCGCCACCAGTCGGGTGAATCAGCACCGCGATCACATTCCGTGCGCCACTCGACAGTTGTATCAAGACATCGCCGCTCGCGCGAATTCGAGTGTGTCGCCACGTCGCGGCGTAAAGGTCCGATCGCGTCCCATCGTGTCTTCTCGTGTCTTCTCGTGTCTTCTCGCCGGCTGGTTGCCAACCTGCAGTGTTTCTGCTGGTCCGCGCCCCCTGTCGCCGCGCGCATCACCCCCGGGTGCCGCATGGTGTCTGCGTGATTTCCCGGAATGCGCGCGAATCCAGCGGAAACATGCCGTGTCGAAGTCATCGCCGTCAAACGGGCCAACCCCGGCACAATTCCTGAGCGATGAATCCCCCATGAGTGCCGAGTTTCGCTCGCGCACTCTGAATCGGATATCATGTGAAAGTGGTGTGTCCCCACGTTTCCACCACCGCTTCGGACAATAAATCCCAGTTGCGCCCAGTCGCCTTCCTGTCCGCCTGCCACGGTCGGTAGAATCGCGGGCATGAGCGACGAACTGAGGATTCGGGATCAAGCCTATTTGAACCTGCTGCACTGGGGCCTATTGATGGTCCGGGATTCCGCCTGTAGCGGCCACCTCGACCTTTGCCGGATTGAGTCGGACCATATCCACAACATCCCGTCACTGTTCGGAGAATCCAACGAGCTTCGGCACGTCTACTACATCGAGCAGGAGCGCGGCCTCTATCTTGAACGGCTCGTCGCGGCGGGAGCTGGGGAATACGCGGATGACGCAAAGTCGCGTTACGCCGAATCTTGGCGTATCCTCGCCGAGGCAGCCGGTGTGCGACTTTCGGAATGAACGACTGACGTCGCCATTCCGGCCAATTTGTCGAGATCAAAGTCTGGGGCGATCAATGCGCATGTAAAATGTGAACATTGCCCTCGGTGCACCGACATCACGACTCGTGCACTTGAGGCAGCGTCTGGTGGACAAACTCTTCCGGATGCGTTCGAGCGTACGCGGGGAATTTTTTCAAGAATTTGTGATCCATCGCGAAGTACTTCTTGTCGAGCGCGTCGAACTCGGCATCCCGTTCTTCCTGTGCGGCCGCCTCGTTATGTACCAGGTGAATGCTCGTACGTCGGTGGGCCACGAGGGCGTATACAGGGTCGGGCAGACCCGAATCATCAATGACGATCGCGCGTTCGATGAGCTCGGCGAGATCATGCATTTTCATGCGGTGGAGTGCGTCGACTGTTGCGACAATTCGCCCGCCAGTTTCGTCAAGAAGCAGAGAGTTTCCCAGGAATTGCTGCAGGCCACCGTTGCCAATATTGCCACAGCAATACGCCAGCAAGTCGATCATTCGGTAACCGGATGGCAATTCATCCAGCGCCGAATGATGTTCAAGAACGTACTGTTCAAGGTAGTAATACACGGCCGGTTCGCTTTGCAGCCATTCCGCCGTGATGACGTCTGGAAGGGGCTTAGCGGGATCGAAGCCAAGCCATTGCGGAGTGTCGGCGATCTCTTCTTGAATATGCTGGAATTCCGGGGGAACCTCCCGTGAGGACTGGCTATAAAACCTGACGTGCCGCAAGTCGATTTGCGATTGTTGAGCCCTGCTCTCGAAATCGGTCCGGGACAGATGACTCCATACGTTGAGAGCATGAGACTGCGCCCAATCCGACGCCGCGACCTCGCGGAGAACATCGTAGGGGTTTGGCGGGGGCCCCACCTCGATTGGGTGGCCACTCTTCGGCAATCCCGGAAGGAGGGCATCCCAGAATGCGATCCGAGTCTCGAGCGGCACAGCGTTCACATCGAGAATTGCGGCATCAAAACGACCCGTCGCCAACAAGGCGGGGACATGCCGCCATTCGGTGTGGTTGAGTGTGACATTGATCGAGAGGAGCTTTGCCGCCAGTTTTGCCCACAGAATCGGTTGAGACTGACTGATACCGACGCACAGGAGATTCATTGCAGACCTCATGACCCAAAGTGCCAGCGAAAGTGCTGCGGCTGCATCAGCGATGGCTGTCAGGCTGTATAGGGCTCACTTCCCGCCCGTCAGTCTATCAGATCCAGGGCGTCGGCCAACTGCGAATCGTCCAGGTACATGTAGCGCTGGCTCGTCGAGATGTTCGTGTGACTGTCACATTGACGCCGGGTCAATGCTGGCTGTCGTTTATGCTGAGTCCCCCTGTTGGGCCCCGAAGGGGAACAGAAGGGGAACAGAAGGGGATCCACAGATTCACGCAGATTGACACAGATTTTTTTGATGCTGGGGTGCGCTTAGAAAGTGATCGGTGGGCCTGTGGTGCGGCGTGGGTAGGCACTCCTTTTTATCCGCGACATCCGTGCCATCCGCGGTTCTCTTCTGCCTGTCAGTCGACCGGTGTGGATCGATGTCAGCGAGGACCGGTGACACCCAGCGGTTGGCTGTCGTTTGTGTTGTTTCGCAAAGGTTCGGCTGCCTGGCCTGACTCGGAATGGAACCACGAAAGACGCGAAAGTAAGGATGCGGGAAGAGGAACCGCGGATCACGCGGATTTCACGGATGTTTTCTTACCGGGTTTCATTGTTCGGCACGGGTCGGCCCAGATTGCGCGGGGGGGGCCACGAAGGGAAAAGAAGGGGATCCACAGATTAACGCAGATGGACACAGATTTTTTGGTGTTGGGGTGCGCTGAGAAAGTGGTCGGGGGGCTGGTGGTTCGGTGAGACACCCAAACGTTAATTTGCGGAAATCTTGAAAATCTGTGGACGTTGTCCGTCTGTAAACCGGACGAAGTGGAATGTGGTCGCCGGGGGTCGGTGGAACCGAAGGGTTGGCTGTCGTTTGTGCTGTGTCCCTATGTTCCATGTTCCCCAAGCTCGTAGCTGAAGGACTGCAGACCACGAAATACATGAAATGCACGAAAGAAAAAAGCACGGAAAGGAACCGCGGATGACGCAGATTTCACGGATATTTTACGACCGGGTGTCATTGTTCGGCGCGGGTGGGCCGACATCATGGGCGGCTTGGCCGACTGATCACGAAACGGGGGGCCACGAAGGGGAACAGAAGGGGATCCACAGATTTGCGCAGATTGACACAGATTTTTTGATATCGGGATTCGCGGGGCAGGCGATCGGGGGGTTGGTGGTTCGGCGAGGTGAGACACCCAAACGTTAATCTGTGGAAATCTTGAAAATCTGTGGACTTTTTCCGTTCGTCTAC
>JAFEBR010000171.1 GCA_018242565.1 Planctomycetota bacterium
CCCAGAGCTTTTTCAGCAGTTCGAACATTTCGGGATCGTGCTGCTGCAGTTCGGACTGCGTGAAGGGGAAGAAATCGTTGCGGGTGAACAGAGCTTCGGTCGTCTCGGCGAAATACTCCATTGGGTTCGTCAGGGCGTATGCCTTTTCGAACGTATTAGGGCGACCATTTCCGAAATGGCGTTCGACCTTGTCGTAGCGTCCGGACTCTTTCGCGCGGGAATAGGCCTGCGCGATCTCAGGATTGCCGAAGCCCTGGGTGAGCACGCGGTCGTGATAGGCATGGGCAAGTTCATGCAGCACGAAGTTCGGCATGCGGTTGGTTTCTTCCTGGAAAATGCGGATGTTGGTGAACTCGACCGCCCTGGCCATCTGGGGATCGCGACCATTGTCGCTGAGCCAGCCGGCACCCGGGTGATACTCGGCGACCGGGCGGACTCCCGGGTATTCGGGCGAGAAGTAGAGGGGAACCTTCTGCAACTCGGCCACGGCCGGCGCGGGGACCACGCGCGTGATTTCTTCTAACTGTTTGTCCAGCAGTTCGAGTGCCTTGGCCGTGGCACGCGGATCGGCGGTGAGCAGGACTCGTCCGATGTGGACTGTCCATCCGCGGACCGTGCGCGTTTCGTACGCCGCTTCTGGGGCCGGAGCATGCGGCGACTGCAGGTTGTCCTGGAAGTAGCGGGTGATGGTGCTCCAGAAATGGCGGACCGTGTTCGTGCCCTCACTCACGCCGTGTGACCGGTTGGGGTAGGGGAGCACGGTGAACTGTTTGCCTTTGGCGACCAGTTCGTCGATCAGGCGTTCGGTCCCCTGGTAATGGCAGTTGTCGTCGCCGGTTCCGTGGATGATCAACAGGTTGCCACGGAGTTTGTAGGCATGCGTGACGGGCGAACCATCGCGATATCCGTTGGCGTTCTCGGTGGGCAGTCCCATGTAACGCTCTTGATAGATGCTGTCGTACAGTCGCTGGTCGGCGACCGGTGCGACAGAGACGGCGGTGCGGTACAGATCGGGGTAACGGAAAATGGCGTTGAGGCTCATGCTGCCCCCACCGCTCCAACCCCAGACTCCGACGCGGGTCGGGTCGACGAAGGGCCAGCGCTGCAAGAGAGCCTTTACGGCCTGCGCCTGTTCGCGTGAGGCCTGAATGCCAATCTGTCGATGAACCGATTTGCGCCACTCGCGACCTCGCGGGACAATGGTGCCGCGATTATCGACACTGGCGACAACGAACCCCTGCTGGGCCAGAAACCAATGCCACAGTTCGCGGGTTCCGCCCCAGGCGTCGCGGACGGTCTGGCCGTGCGGTTCTCCATAAACGTGCATGATGAGTGGTAACCGGGCCGACGGATCGACGCCCGCTGGTCGCATGCTCCAGGCATCGAGTTCGACGCCCTGGCCGACGTTGACCTTGAAGAACTCAATGTCGGGGCGTTTGAGTTCCGCCAGCTTTTTGCGGAGCCCGGCGTTATCGGCGAGGGTCCGCAGCACGGAATGATCGGCCAGTCGCAGCAATTCGACGACCGGCGGTGTGGTGAATGTCGACCAGGTGTGTACGGCCCATGTGGCGTCAGGCGACATGGCATACGAATGCCAACCCGATTGCCCGGCGGGAGACAGACGCTCGGTGCCGGTGCCGTCGAGTTTCACGCGGTACAGATAGCGCTGCGTGGCGTTTTCGGGAGAGGCCGAGTAGTACAGCCAGCCGGCCGATTCTGCGACCGCTTCGACGGCGATGACGTCGAAGGCCCCCTGGGTGATGGGGACCGGTGGTGAACCGTTGAGGTCGACCCGATAGGCATGCCGCCAGCCCGAGCGTTCGCTGACCCAGAGGATGCTTTGGCCGCCGTTTAACCAGCGGACGGGGTTTTCGTTTTCAATCCAGGCGGCGTCGGTTTCGGTCAGCAGAGGCTGCACGGCACCATCGGCAGGCTGAGCCAGCCAGACTTTCAGTTCGGTCTGCAGGCGGTTGAACTGCTGGACGAGGATTCGCGAACTATCGGGAGTCCACTCGGCGTGCGGTACATAATGCTCGCGCGGATCGCCGGGCAGATTGACCCAGCGAACCGTACCGCCGGTGGCCGCTACGATGCCCACGCGGGTCGCCGAGTTCTTGTCACCCACTTTGGGATAGGCGAAGGTCGAGATGCGGGGCGAGTTGCTGACCACATTGTTGACCAGGTGGAATTCGGGGACACCACTGGTGTCGAACTGCCAGAAGAGTACCTGTTTGCTGTCTGGGCTCCAGCGAAAACAGTCTCGCAGATCCAGTTCTTCTTCGTTGACCCAGTCAGCCGTGCCATTGATGACGGTGCTGGATCCGTCGGTCGTGAGGGGGACGACTTCCTGGTTGCCCAGGTCCTGAACGTACAGGTTGTTGTCGCGGACAAACGCCACCCGTGTGGCGTCAGGCGAAAACTTGGCGAACATCAGGCTGGAGGGGGCCGCATCACGTCCCAGTTTCTGCAGCGTGCGCGTTGCGATATCGAGCACCCAATAATCGCCGCGCGTATTCTGCCGCCAGACACGTTGGCTGTTGGTGAAAATCAGCAGCCGTGATTCGTCGGCCGAAAACTGGAAGCCCTCGATACTTAACGGATCTTTGGCCTCGGGGGGGAAAAACGCCGACGCGGGGGCCACGATCTCTTTCGCGCCGGTCGCCGGGTCGTTGCGGACGAGGTCGCGTCCGGCACCTTCGGCGGGTTTGTCGAACGTGAAGTAGGTCGCCGAGCGACGGCTCCAGAAAAAGGCGGGCACCCCTTCGGTCTCGAATTCCCGGTTGGCGAACAACCGATCGAGAGTCAATTTGGATGGGTCAGCGGTCGCGGCCTCGGCGGGTGGGGTGGCGGCCGGTGGCTCGAAGCCCGGGGCGGTGCGGGGCGTTGCCAACCAATTGCTGGCAAATAGCGCGATGGCCAGGACTGTGCGACGCAGGAGTGGTGTGCAGGGATTGTGGACGATCATCGAGTCACCTCCAGGACGCGGGGTCCGATCACTTCAGGACGGGGTTGGATTCCCAGGCCGGGCGTGGTGGCCGCCTGCATGAACCCTTGTTCGCGGCGGGGAGCGCCGGTCGCCGTGCTGACTGTGACGTAGCTGTTGAAATCGGTGCTGGTGAAACGGAATTCTTCGGGAGTGCTGTGGGCCAGGTGGGCAATGGCTGCGGTGGTGATATCGCCCCCCCAACTGTCTTCCAGTGTCATGGCGATCCCCATGCTGACGCACAGATCGCGAACCTGCCTGGTTTTCGTGAGCCCCCCCAGCTTACTGATCTTCAGGTTGACGACGTCCATCGCCAGGTCGGCTTTGGCCCGCAACAACATATCGAGGCCATCGACGTTTTCGTCGAGGATGAAGGGGTTATTGGTGTGACGGCGGACGGACAGGCATTCTTCATAGGTCAGGCAGGGTTGTTCGATGTAGACATCGACATCACTGACAGCCCGCGCGACGCGCATCGCCTCATGCTGAGTCCAACCGGTGTTGGCATCTGCCACCAGGCGGTCTGAGGGTTGCAGAATGGCGCGGGCCTGTCGAATGCGGGCGATGTCCTGATCGGGGTCACCGCCGACCTTCAATTGAAACCGCGTGTATCCCTGGGCCCGGTACCCGGCCACGTTGCGGGCCATCTCTTCGGGAGGCAGTTGAGAAATCGCGCGATACAGCCGAATGCTCTCGCCGAAATGGCCACCCAGTAATAAGCAGACGGGCAAGCCGGTGGCTTGGCCCAGAATGTCCCAGCAGGCGATGTCGATGCCCGATTTGACGTAGGGGTGCCCTTTCAGAGCGGCATCCATGCGGTGATTCAGCTTCGACAGTTCACGCGGGTCCCAGCCGATCAGGTGCGGGCCCAGTTCGCGTATGCCGGCCCGCACGCCGTCGGCATACGCGGGCAGGTAGAAGGGGCCCAGGGGGCAAACCTCGCCATAGCCGACGAGGCCGCATTCGGTTTCGACCCCCACGATCGTGCTGTCGAACACCGACACCGACTTACCGCCGGACCATTTGTAAGAACCTTCCACCAGCGGCAGTTCGACGCGGTGGGCAAAGATGCGGGCAATTTTCAAAATGCGATTCCTTCTGCAACGAGCGGTTCGCGAGTCAACAGGTCTCAATTCAGGAGACGAAGATTCTACGTGGATCGGCCCGCGATGTCTTGTGTCGCCCGAAGCGTGTCGCCCGGAGCGCTCCGAGTGGGATGTGGATCGCCGCGTCGATTTTGTGCCAGGCCCTGCTGGCAGAGACTGCTCGGTGGTGATCGGCCGGCCCACCGCCCGGGGGAGGCACGATCAGGGAACGGCCCAGATTTCGATGAAGTGCGATGCCCCGTCAGCGGCCGCACCGCCAGCGAACACGAGATGTGTTCCGGCAGGGTTAAAACGGACGCAACGGACGCTTTCGGGAGAATCGAGCGTGGCGACCGGGCGCAGGTCTTTGGCGTCCCAGAGGGTCACGGCTCCCTGCTGCCCGGCGGTCGCCAGCAGTTGGCCGTCGGGAGCCCAGGCCACGGAAAACAGTTGCTTGGCCGGCGTATTGGCGCGTTTGATGACCTTCCCCGTTTCGACATTCCAGAGGGCGAGATTGCCATTGAAATAGGCGACCGCCAGGATTTTGCCGGTGGGATCGAATTTCAACTCGTGTGACATCCGGGTAGGAAGTTCGTGCAGCATTTTGCCGCTGGCCACATCAAACAGGCGGGTGGTTGAGTTCCGGTTCCCCACGGCCAGGATCTGGCCATTCGGACTGAACTCGGGTGTCAGCCGACCTTTGTCGCGGGCAGCGAAGTAGCGCAGCGGTCCGTCGGTACCGACGGAATGCAAGGCCACGCGGAGTCCGACGCCTCCGATCGCCAGCAATTTGCCATCGGGGCTGAAACGAACGACAGGCTGACTGTTTTCGCTGGCCAGTACGAATTCCCGCCGGTGAACCGGGTCGATCACAAAAGCTCGTTGGGAATTGTCGCCCAGGGCCAGCAGTCGATCGCCAGCGCTCATGTCGACCGAGACGAATTGGCGTCCGACACCGACTGAGACCTGGTGTTCAAGGCGGTCGGGCGAGAGCAATTCCACATGGCCATCGCCTTCGAGGCAGATGAAATGCTGACCATCGCCACTCCACGAGCAGTCGACAACCGATTTCGGCAATCGAAACGCCGGTTGCAGTTCGCGGGCGTTGGCGCTCGTGATGGTCTTCGCCGAGCGGGCCAAGTGCCCGACGACACGCGCACGTGTCGCGGATTGCTGCGGGGTGAGCAGGGACGATTCGAGTCGGCCATACAGGGATTTCGGGCCGAAGGGGCCGACACTCAGTGCTTCGCGAATTTCGCTGATGTCGGCAGCATACTTGACCCGTGCCGTAGCGCACCCTTGTTCGGAGTAACAGTCGCAGAATTTCCAGCGCAGCGTATCGACCTGTCGAAACAGTCGTTCGATATCGCCATGGGCTGCGGTGCGGAGTTTCTGGCGCTGGGCATCGGACAATTGGCAGACTTGATCGAGTCGGTCGATTTTTCCCAGGGCGAGCTGGTCGAGCGTCACGCGGGCGCTGCTCTCGCCGTTTTTTGTCCCGCCAAAAATGATCTGCTCAAAAAACCGCTCACTGGCGAGAATCTGCCCAGCCGTTAACGTGGCGGCTTTCCCGACAACCCGATCGGGCTGTGCAAACTCATCGTCTGAGACATCGTCGGCCCGAGCCAGCGGGGTTAGCAATCTGCCCAGCAGGCAGAGGCCAATAGCCCAGGCGGCGAGTGTCGGTGTCAGGGATGAATGCCAGCGCGACATGACAATTGCCTTAAGGGATGGCCCAGATTTCGAGGCGCCGGTCGGTCGGTTGACTGTCTGATCCGCCAGCGAAGGCCAATCGCGTGCCCGTGGCGTTAAAACGGACTCGCGGTACCGATTCGGGGGCTTCGATTTCTGCCACCAAGGTCAGGTCGGTGGCATTCCACAGTGCGACCGTTCCCAGGTTGCCCGATGTGGCCAGTAAGCGTCCATCGGGAGACCAGTCGACGGAAAGCAACTCGGGTGTCCGGCTGGCGACCGACTGGACCATTTTTCCCGTGTTGATGTCCCACAGCACAAGATCGCCTTCGCTGCCGACCGTCGCCAGGACTTGTCCATCCGGTGCGAACTTCAACTCACGGACTTTTCGGCCGGGCAGTTCGGCTTGCAGTTCTCCGGTCGCCGTATCAAATACTTGCGTGGTGGTTTCGCTGTGCCCGACGGCCAGCAGTGTACCGTCAGGACTGAAGGCCGGCGTCAACCAACCCGAGGGGAGGCGGGGCGGTGTCGAGAACACAAGCTGGCCGGTCTTGGCAGACCAGACCTGGACCAGGCCTCCCCAGCCCCCCGTCGCCAATTGGGTCCCCGGGGCGTTGAACCGCACGATGGGTGCCAGCCGACCGGTTTCGATCTGCGTGTCTTCGGTGAGCCGCCAGTTGCGAATGACGACCTGTTCTGGATGGTTGGACAGGACCAGAAGATTCGCGGTGGGGCTGAATTCGAAATTGTGGATTCGTGGAACCGTGCGAGTGACAGACACCGGCTCGAAGTTGGCCGCTGAGAGAATCTCGATCTGATTCGCCGCGGTCTGACAGCCGAGATACTGTCCGTCGGGGCTCCAGGCGAAGCTCAACAACTCGTGACGGATCGTTCGGAGTTGCTCGAGTTCCCGGGCATTCGCCGGGCTGATGGGTTTGGTGGAATTGACCAGTTGCCGAAACCGGAGTTCGCGCGACTCACGCTGCACCGTCGTCAGAATCGTGTTTTCGAGCCGATCGAATAACGAGTCCGTTCCAAAGGGCCCTGTTCGTAACTGCGAGCGTTTTGCACTGACCTCTTCGCGAACGTGAGCCTCGGCCTGATTGCGGTCATGTTTCTGCCAATGGGCACGGAACCGCTCATGGAGTTGGGTGATGTCGCGAAACAGACGGTCGATATCGCGGCCGCCGGCAATTTTCAGTTTATTCTGCTGCGGTGCCTGCAACACGCAGATCCGGTCGAGACGGGCGATTTTGCGGACCAGGATCTGTTCCAGATGTTGCCGGGCGTCTGCAAAGACGGTGGGCCCGGATTTTCCAAACACCCATTTCTGAAAATGCTGGTCGATTTCCGGGGTGGCCTGCGGCGCTTCTGGTGCGGGAACGGTGCGTTGCGGCGGTTCGAAGACATCGACCTGGTCATCTTGTGCCGGGCTGGCCCGCAGTTCCGAAGCCGCGCACAACCCGACCAGCAGGCCGAGGCACAACAGGCTGCGGCAGGTGATGGTTGAGATGGTCAAGGCACGGCCCACATTTCGAGATACCGGGATGATGATTTTTGGGAACCGCGGCCGGAAAATGCGAGGTGGGTTCCTGCCGGATGAAAGCGTACGCAAATCACCCATTCGGGACTCTCGAGTTCGGCGACGCGGGCTAGATCGGTGCCGCTCCAAAGGGTTACCGTTCCCCGGAGACCGGCGGTCGCCAGCAGGCTCCCGTCTGGTGACCAGTCGACCGAATACAGTTCTTCGGCGTGTGCCCGCGCTGGTGCGCGTTTGATGAGCTTTCCGGTTTCGATGTCCCAGACGGCCAGGCTGCCATCGACGTAGGCGACGGCCAGACGATTCCCGTCGGGGTGAAACCGCAGTTCGTGGGTCATCCGCAGCGGCAATTCGCGCAAAACCTCGCCCGTGGCGACGTCAAACAACCGGGTGGTCGAATTCCGATTTCCGACCGCCAGGATCTTGCCATCGGGACTGAACAGGGGAGTCAGCCCTCCTTCGGGAGCCGCGACCGGAAGATCTCGCAACTTGGCACCAGTCTCGGCGGACCATAACGTCGCGCGGGAACCATATCCGCCTGTCACCAGGAGTTTCCCATCGGGGCTGAACAGGACCGCAGGTTGCGGCGTGCCCGTGTCGATGACAATTTCCTGGTTGCGAATGTAGTCGAGGATCACTGCCTGACGTGAATTGAGGCCACAGGCGACGATGCCGGGTTGCGGACTGAAGTCAAAGTTGACCGGGCGCCTGCCTGCCGCCAGGGTTTGTGAGGGCTGCGACGGTTTCGCTGCATGAATTTCGAGACGTTTGTCGAACTCCAGCCATCCGAATTGTTGTGCGGATGGGCTCCAGGCGAACTTAAAGGCATCGAAGGGGAAACGGGTGGCAAATTCCAGACTGGCGGCATTGGTGGCCGTGATCAGGCGGGTGGAATTGAGCAACTGGTTGGTGCGACGTTCCTGAATCGCACGTTGTTCGGGAGTCAGGATGGTGTTTTCGATGCGGTCCAGCAGCGAGTCGGGCCCGAAAGGTCCCGATTTCAGGGATTCGCGGATGGCGCTGATCTCATTGGCGAACCGCCCGGAGGCCTGGTTGTAGCCTTTCTCCCGGGCGAGTTCGAGAAAGCTCTCGCGCAAGTCACGGATGTGGTTGAACAGGCGTTCGATGTCGCCACGGCCCGCAGTTGTCAGCTTATGTTTTTGCCGATCGGACAGCCCGCAGACACGGTCGAGTCGCGACACTCGGCGATTGAGGATATCGAGTAACGCCGCGCGGGTGGCTGGTTCTGAACGCCGTCCTTCCTGGCCGAAGACCCACACCTGAAACCGATTGTTGATTTCAGCATCGGACTCGGCAGGGGGGACCACTTCCTCCGCCGAATCGGCATCGTCGGGCACCACGACTTCGTCGTCATCCTGGGCGCACAACACGACCGGGAAAGGCGGGACCGTTGCGGTCAGCAACAGTCCCAGCCCGATCAGCCAGTTGGCCAGGGGGCGTGTCATTCCAGTCTCCGCGGGGGCTGGCCCCAGTATCAGAGCGCAAAGTCCTGCGACAAATTGTCGGCGATCAGAGCCGGAAATGCTACCCCGATCGGTCAGGCCAGCACGTCATGAATGACATGTCCGTGGACATCGGTCAGGCGGCGTTCGAGCCCATTGTGGTAGAAACTGAGGCGTTCGTGGTCGAGTCCGAGAATCCGCAGAATCGTGGCATGGAAGTCGTAGACGGTGGCCACATTTTCGACCGCTTTGTAACCGAAGTCATCGGTGGCACCGTAGCTGAACGGGGCTTTGACTCCGGCCCCGGCCAGCCAACCCGTAAACCCGGCGGGGTTGTGATCGCGTCCGCTGGCGCCGGCCTGGAAGGTGGGCATGCGCCCGAATTCCGTACACCAGACGACGAGTGTTTCGCGTAATAGTCCCCGTTGTTTCAAGTCGATCAGCAGGGCCGCGGTTGGTTGATCGAAAATCTCGCCATGCACGGTGTACTGATCCTGCAGGACCTTGTGTCCGTCCCAGTTGCTGACACCTTCCCCACCCACCTGGTAAGCGCCGTTAAACAACTGGACGAACCGTACCCCCTGCTCGATGAGCCGACGGGCCAGAATGCAGTTGCGGGCATAACCCGCTTTGGTGTTCTGGATGGCGTTGCCTGTGGCATCGGCTCCGTACAGTTTCAGAATATGGGCCGGTTCGCCCGAGATGTCGCTGACGGCGGGAACCGAAAGCTGCATGCGGGCGGCGAGTTCATAGCTCGAAATGCGTGCGGCCAGTTCGCTGTCGCCAGGAAACCGCTGCAGGTGATGCGCGTTCAGCCGGCTGATGAAATTGCGGGTGGCGACATCGGCGGCCGGAGGAATGGCATTCGGCCGGGCCAGGTTTCGTACCGGATGGGTGGCATTGAAATCGGTCCCTTGAAACGCCGCCGGCAGAAAGCCGGCGTTCCAGCAGTTCCCGCTCGTCTGCGGGGCTCCGCGCGGATCGGGAATGGCGACATAAGCCGGCAGCGTGTCGTTCTCGCTGCCCAAAGCGTACGTCGTCCAGGCGCCGACACTGGGAAAACCATCCAGCGTATTGCCGGTGTTCATGAAATTCTCGCCGGGACCGTGCGTATTCGTTTTGCCGGTCAGCGAGTGAATGAAGCACAGGTCGTCGGCCAGATCTCCCAGTCGGGGGACCAGATCAGAAATCATCTTGCCACAGGTGCCGCGCGGCCGAAACGTCCAGGGACTCTTGGTGAGTGCCCCCTGGGCTCCCTGAAAAGTCACCAGCTTGTCGCCGCCGGGCATTGGCTTGCCATGCTGGGCGATCAACTCGGGTTTATAGTCAAACGTGTCGAGGTGACTGCAGGCGCCGGCGCAGAAGATCATCAGGACCTGTTTGGCGGCGGGAGGAAAATGGGGTTGTCGGCTGGCGTTGGGGTTGGCCGGGTCGATGTGCGGGCGGAGCGGTGCCGCATCGGCATCGGCGGCCGCGAGGGACCCATCGCGGCCCAACAGGTGGGCCAGTGCGATCTGGCTGAGTGCCAACGAACTGCTGCCAAGAAATTGACGGCGATCAAGAAACGGATGCATAGGGACCAGCGCGGTGAGACGTTCAGAAGACAAACAGGAATTCACTGGAGTTGAACAGGGCCCGGCAAAAGGCGGCCAGTCCATATTGCTGGATCAGTTCAGTAGCGGCCTGGATTTCAAACGTGTCGGGTTCGCGGGAGTTCAACAGCAGAAAGGCCCGGCGAATCTGCGCTGCGGGAGTCGTGCCCGCGTCGTGTTCCAGGCGGGTGGCCAGTCGTTCAGCCTGTTGCAGGACAAACGGACTGTTGAACAGATTCAGCGCCTGCAGGGGCGTATTTGAACGACTGCGGCGAGGAGTGACTTGATTGCCACTGGGGCAGTCAAACGATCCGAACACCGAGTCTTGTTCCTGGCGGATCCGGTTGAGGTACACCATGCGTCGAAACTCGTCGGGGCCGAACTGTTCTTTCGGAAAATAACGGTACACGTTGTCGACTTCGACGATCTGCAGAAAGAACCCCGGGCCGCCCATTCGCAGGTCGAGCGCTCCGGACGCCGCCAGAATGCAGTCGCGGATGGCCTCGGCTTCGAGACGTCGCGGCGGAAAGCGCCATAAATAACGCGAGGTGGCATCGGCGGAGAGTCCCTCTGCCTGAGGGGCCGATGACTGCCGAAACGTCTGCGACAGCAGAAGCTGACGTTGGATGTGCTTGAGTGACCAACCGTGGTCGATCAGTTCGCGGGCGAGCCAGTCGAGCAGTTCTGGATGGGAGGGCAAAGCACCATTGCCGCCAAAGTCGCTGGGGGTTTCGACGAGGCCTGTGCCGAAGACGTAGTGCCAGATTCGATTGACCATGACCCGCGGTGTGAGCGGATTGTCGGGGCTGGCAAGCCAATCGGCGAGTTTTCGACGACGTTCTTGCTCGGGAGATTCGCCAGAGAGGCCTAACTGACCGGGAAAGCCCGGCCCCAACCGCAACGACAGCCCGTTGGGGGGGATGACTTCCCGCTTCTGCAGGGGATCACCGCGATGCAGTCGATGAATGGGTTCGGGTTGCGAGAACGTACCCAGCCAGGCATTCAGGCCAGACGAAAGCTCATTGACCCGGGCCTGCTGACTGGCCAGTCGGGTCTGCAATTCCCGGGCGCGGGCCGCGTCATCAGCCGAGAGGTTTTTCAAAAAGGCCTCGGGGTCGTCGGGGCCGAATGGTTCGCGATCTTCCGATGCGGCGATGGTTTGCCAGCGTTCGGAATCGATCCGCGCTTCAAAGCGATACGTGGTGGCGACACGGTCGCGAAAACGACTGGCACGATCCCGACTCCAGACGATGCGGGAAATTGTCCGCGGTTCGGGGAAATCAAGTTGCACCCAGCCTCGGCCGGCCTGGCTTGAAATCCAACTGTGGTCATTGCCGGTGCGGCCGTCGTTGAGATGCGCGAGCTTGTGGATTTCATAGCCGGGCAGTGTCCCCGAGGCTGAGGGTCTGGTACCAGCCGAGGCAAGGGCGACGTTCTGCCCGTCGCGATCAAAGATTTCGACTTCGTCGAGGCAGGGTTCACTGCCATTGCTGGTTGCCAGGATCGTCATTCGCACGGCGGTCGTGGCAATGGGGGCAAAGGTCTCGGTATTCAGTTTCTCGTTGACCTTCGGCAGCAGGGCCCGACCTCCGCCGGATGTCCGTCGCGATTTTTCGCGCAGCGTTTCCAGGGCGGCGCTGTCTTGTTCCAGGTCGCGTCTGGCCGAAGCCAGCAACTGATCTTCGCTGGCTGTGCGCCGGGGACGAAAGGGGCGCGGTGCAAAGTTGACACCCGCAAAAATCGCCTGGAGTGCGTAATAGTCCTGTTGCGGGACGGGATCAAACTTGTGTTCGTGACAGCGGGCGCAGCCCAGCGTCAGCCCCAGAAACGCGGTCCCGGTCGTATTGATGATGTCGGCCAGTTCATCCTGGCGCTGCATCAGTGTGAGGGTGATGTCGGGACTTTTCACCAGATCGTAGGCGCCGGCCACGAGGAATCCGGTGGCGGCATCAGCCCCCAGGGCATCTCCGGCGATCTGTTCCCGCACGAAGGCGTCGTACGGTTTGTCGGTGTTGAACGCTTCGATGACGTAATCCCGGTACGGCCAGGCGCCCTGGCGGACGCGGTTGGTCTCGAACCCGTTTGATTCGGCAAACCGAACGACATCCAGCCAATGGCGGGCCCAGCGTTCGCCATATCGCGGACTGGCCAGGACGCGATCGACGAGCCGTTCATACGCGTCGGGTGCCGTGTCGTTTACGAATTCGTCGACTTGTTCCGGCGTCGGGGGCAACCCGTGCATGATGAGGAACAGTCGGCGGATTAACGTGCGGCGGTCGGCCGCGGGCGAAGGCGGGACCTGCAGGGGTTGCCGTTTCGCTGCGATGAACGCATCGACCGGAAGTGTACCGGCGACTTGATTGGCCGGAACGGCGGGGCGCACGATCGGGTGAAAACTCCAGGGAATCTTCGGGCCGGCGGCCGCCGAGTCGTCGGGGCCGCGAGCACCTTGTTCAATCCAGGCACGCACCAGTCCGACTTCGTCGTCAGAGAGGGGTTCGTCATCCGGCGGCATGGCCAGTTCAGCATCGAGTTGCGAAATCGCGATCAACAGTGGGCTGGTTTGGACTTTCTCGGGGATGACCGAGGGCCCGCGCAGCCCTCCCTTCAAGGTGCCCGTACGCGTGTCGAGTCGTAAATCCCCCTTTTGTTTCTGGGGGCCATGGCAGCGGACACAGTGTTTCGCGAACAGGGGCTGAATGTCGGCCTTGTAATCGACAGGACGCTGCGCCGCCGGCGGGAGTTTCTGGAGATCGATTTGTGCGCAGGCAGCGGGCGCCGCTGTCGCACAAAACACGGTGACCAGCAGGACAGTCTGCAAATGCCGCCGCCGATTCAGCCCATGGGCAAGACAATCTGGGTCAAACATGGGGGCAAGGATCCGCCAAGGGGAGGGGATGATTCAATCGGGCAGGATTTCGTATTCCGTTTCAGTATACGCGCTGCAAGGAGTTGTCGCGACCACGGATCAACCGGCACTTGTTTGAGGGGCGGTGGAATCGTTTGCCGGCTGCAAAAACTTGACCAATCGGGAAAGCGCAGTGCTTTTACGACGCGCCATCCATGAAAGTTTTTGGGCTCAATCGAGCCGTTAATTGTTTTGTACTCGATCTGACCCGGATAAACGGCAGAATCACTTCAAATTGCCAGTTGGGTTCAAGCCGCAGATTCATACAGGTCGATACAAGTTCCGCAGTCAAGATTTTCGTGGTTTTCGGCAAATCTTCTCGCCGAACCTGAATACGGGAATCCTCCAGTCTGTTTGCGGTCTGTCAGCATCTTATGCGTTGCACACATCACTCAGTCTCAGCCGGCCCATGGAGCCAGACACCCCTCAGTGGTGTGACCTGCCGTTCCGCAAGCCGAGGCGTCGCGATGCGAGCCATGCTGGCACTGCTGGTGCTGGCCTGGGGTGGTTCCGCCGCCTGGTCGGCCGAGCCTGATGGATCCCGCCGGTCAAAGTCAGCCTCTGCCGCGTCAAAGACCAACGCGAGCTCAAAAGCGGCTCGCCGAGCGAACGGCAAAGGGTCGCAGGTGACTCGCACCAATTTTGAAGAGTCCTCGGTGGCGGCGGTGCCGCAGGAAAAAGAGGATTCCGAACCTCAACCCCCGTTATCGCTGGATGAGGTCCCCGCGCCGGCGACCGACCCGGCCTGGCCCAACTGGCATGCGGCCGACCACTCCGAACGGCAACCAGTCAATTCGCCGATCGGATTCTATGAACTCGTGCGGCCGGCGTTCGGATTGTTCCCCGAAGAAGAGGGGCAATTCTATGAACGCCATGTGGCGAGCGAAGCCGACCTGGACTTTAACCTGGCCACCAGCCCGCAGCCGATCGATATCTACCGTCCTGACGGCGTCGCACCTGCGGGTGTGATCGGTGACCACACCCTGAACACGCTGGGGCGCGTGATGGTGTCGTACCGCTTCAATGACATTGCCTTCGATGGACTGAAGAATGGGAGCCAGTCGACCAGCGTGTCGAATGTGCTGTCCCAGTTCACGCTGTCGCCCACCTCGGCGACCGCGCAGAACAACTTGTTCATCCTGGAATATGCGACGAGTGACGATCTGACGTTCCAATCGATTCTGCCCGTCATTCAACGGCGGATTCACTTTGTGAATGCCGCGGGCGTGCAACAGGTCACCGACCAGACCGATCTCTCGGATGTCTCGGTGTACGCACTCTACGTGTTGCATCGTGAAGAAGGCCGGCAGTTGCACGTCAATCTGGGTGTTCAACTTCCCGTGGGGGTGTTTGATACCCAGGGGCAGATTCCCCAGCCCGATTCACCGTTGTTGACTTATCCCATGCGGACCAGCGACGGGACTTGGGATTTTCTGCCCGGCCTCACGTATCGCGGCCAATCGGACAACTGGACCTGGGGAGCCCAGGGACTGGGAACGGTGCGGTTTGGCATCAACCGGTTTGGCTATCGCCTGGGGGACGAAGGAAACTTCAACGGCTGGGCCTCCCGTCGGCTGACCGACTGGGCCAGCCTGTCGACGCGACTCAATTATCACCTGATCGGCAACATCAGCGGGGCGGACAAGCGACTCAATCCGAACCTGACACCGACGAATGTGACAAGCTACCAGGCTGGTCAGCAGCTCAATCTGTTCTTCGGAATGAATTTCGTGGTCCCGGAAGGCCTTTTCAAAGGCCAGCGGATTGGGTTTGAGGGCGGCCTGCCACTGTACCAGTGGTATGACGGTCCGCAGCTCAAGCAGTCGTATCAACTCTGGATGAACGTTTCTCTGCTGTTTTAACGCACACTGCAAGGTTGATGTCGTGAAACTCACTTTCAAAGCCCGATGGTCGTGGATGGTCGCGCTGCTGTCAGCGCCGATCGCTACGAGCGGCTGCGCGACAAATCGCAGCGATCTGGCCGAGATGCGGGCCGTAACGACCCAGGTCGAAGCGCGGGCGGTGCCTGCCGACCTCGTGAAAAAGTCTGCCGTCGTCGCGGCTCCGCAGATTGTGCAGGCCAGTGCTGAGCAGGAAGAGTCACCGACGGGCAAGACGCCCGCAGCGGGTAAAAGCCTGAAGCAGCGGGTGGAAATGCCCGCCGCACTGCCCGGTTCGGAAGTTCCGCGGTTGCGGGTCCCGGCGAAAAAAGATGACGAGAAGGCCTACGAGGCGGCGATTCAGAAACTGTATCCTTCGCTGTCGGATCCGCCATCGATGGCCATCGTCGATCCGAACCTGCCAACTCGGAAGCTGACGTTGTTTGAACTCGAACAGACGGCACTGTCCAACAGTCCGCTGATCGCGCAGGCCCAGGCCGATATTGTCACCCAGGAAGGTCTGGCGATTCAGGCCGGGACGACCCCCAACCCGGTGATTGGCTACGAAGCCGATACCGTGGGTTCATCTCAGACGCGAAACTACCAGGGTGTGTTCGTCACCCAATTGATCAAGACGGCGGGTAAGCTGCAGGTGCAGCAGGCCATTCATAATGTCGACGTGATCAACGCCCAGTTGGCGCTGCGTCAGACGCGGATAGACCTGCTGACCCAGGTGCGACGGCAGTACTTTGCCCTGCTGGTGGCACGTGAATCGATTCGCATCAACGAAGCCATCGTCAAATTCTCGCACGAATTGTATCGGATTCAAGTCGACCGCGTGTTTTACGAAGGCTCGGCACCGTATGAACCGTCGCAGTTGCGCTCGCTGGCAGTGGCCGCCCGAGGGCAACTCGTCAATGCCCGGAACAACTATCTGGCTGCCTGGAAGCAACTCACCGCGACTTTGAATGCGCCTGATCTGGAGCTGGCGGAACTGGTTGACAGTCCCAGCCTGGTGGTGCCGCAACTCGATTATGACGCCACGGTGTCGCACGTGTTGAGCAATCACACGCAGGCCCGGATCGCCCGGAACATGCCGGCCCGCGCCCGGTTGGAACTCCGGTTGGCTGAGATCACACCGATTCCTGACATCACGTTCTACGGAGCCGTGCAGCGCGACTTCACTCTGCCGACGCTGTTCCGGACGACCTACAACACCCAGATCGGGATGCCGATTCCGATCTTCGACCAGAACAAGGGGCATATCCTGTCCGCCAAGGGGAACCTGGTGCGGGCTACGCAGGAATCGACGCGTGTCGAGAACGACTTACGCAGTCGCATTGCCGAAGCCTTCGGACGGTTCGAGACGAATCGGTACCTGGTCGGAACGCAACGTGACCAGATTCTGCCGGACCTGGTACGCACGTACCGAGGCACATACGAACGCTACCTGGCCCAGTGGGATCAGAATTCCCCCGAAGTTGGATTCATGGACGTCGTCTTCGCCCAGCAGAACCTGGCGACGGCGATCGGCACGTACCTGACTTCGTTGACAGATCAGTGGGCGGCGTTTGTCGACCTGGCCGCGCTGCTGCAGGTTGACAGCCTGCAGGAACTGCAGTTGCAACTGCTCGATCAGGGGGCCGCACCGGAACCGGTCGAAGATCGACGAGAAGGTCGGAAAGACATTTCCGAGATCCTGTCAGAAGCATTGCCGACGGTCAAACCGGAAGGCGCTGCAGTTCCTCGCTGATCGGGCCAGCTCGACATCCAGCCAGCGAGACCGAGTTTGCGTCCCGTGATTGACGGAATTGCTGTCTAACGATCGGACTCGCAGACTGTCCGCCGGGTATCGGCCCGGTTTCAGCCACTGGCCGTTAATGAGGCTCAACCGGCAGATCGTCGGGACCGGCGGTGTGAGCCGGGTCGGCGTTGTCGGACGAAACGCGGGGGCTGATGGGCTGAGCCCCGGACATGCGCAGGTCACGATCCGGAGCCAGATAGCTCGTGGGACCGAGCGGGGGCGTCGTCGGGAATGGAGGCGGGGAGGCACCCAGCGGTTGCCCCGGAGTGGCCGTCGTCACGGGCAGCGCGGCATACCCCGTCCGAGGACCGGGCTGCTGCAAATGCGTCAAACGCGACTGCACGGCCGGTTGATTCCACTTGGCATGCAGCGAACGCTGATACATCGCCGCGGCACGTTCGGGCTGGTTGGTATCCTGATACAACTGTCCGAGTTGCGCCATGGCGATCGAATCGTTGGGTTGAACGCGGAGCGCGTTGAGCAGGAGTTGTTCGGTCCCGGGAATGTCTCCGGTTTCGCGTTTCAGCCAGGCGAGTTCGACGTACGGCTCAGACGAGTACGGTTGTTGATTTACCCAACCGGTAAGCAGTTCAGAGGCTTCGTCCAGCCTTCCCTGTTCTTTTAACAGCAGGGCCAGCCCGTGGTACGAGGGTTGATGACTCGGGTCGACCTGGATGGCCTGCCGGTAGGTTTTCTCGGCACCGGCGAGATCTCCTTGCCGCTTCATGGCGGCGGCCATGTTGCCGATGTAATCGGCGTTCCTGGGGTCATTGGCGACTGCGCGGCGGAATTCGTCGCGGGCCATCGAGTAGTTTCCCTGCTGGTAGTAGCTGGTCCCGGTCTGATTGCTCATGGATCCCGTCATGGCGTTGCAGCCGGTGGCCGCCAGCAACAGGCCCGAAATCAGCCAGCGCTGCAGCTTGGGGAACGCATGTAATTTGAGACTGCGCACTGGGGCAGGTCTCCGAGACCAGGAAGGGAAAGCCACTGCTTTGAGAGGGAAGCGGGCGAAGAATACTGGTGTCAACGAATCCGGGCAAGATCAGTTGGTCGATACCAATAGGGACTGCCGAGCCGTCGACAGAAATTCAATTTGTATTTTTTACAAAATCTGGCAAGAATTGGGATGTGGAGCGCAGTGCCGGGAGGCTGCCTGAGGCAGCCGTCTGCCACAAGGTTCTGGCCCACGGGATCCGCTTGAATCGCACGCCTATGCCGCCTGCTTCTGTCTATCCGAGTCTGGTGCGGGACCTCAGTCAGAGAAACCGTGTCCGTGCGATCTGGCAGACGCGTCCGCGTCGGCAGGGGACTGGCGCCCAGTTGACCTGGCTGCTGGTCGTGCTCCGCGAACTCTGCCGGGAAAACGTGAGCTGGCTGGTTTCCCTGGGGGTGCACCTGGTCATCCTGTCGGCGGTCAGTGCGATTGTTTGGCAGGCCCAAAGTGATTCCGGAACCGTCCAGGTCGATTCCTCGCTGGGGATTCCCCTCGCCGAAGTGGCCTTTGAAGGCCTGCCCGGTGTCGATCCGCTGGAAATGGGAGGAGGCGGAACTCCCGCCGACGGCCCAACCGACGATGCCCTCTCGGCCCTGCAGGCCACGATCGCTGCGCCAGGCATCGGCGAGTCACCCCGGGTGGGGCTGGGGGAGGCTGGAGGAGATCATGGCGCGGGGGCTGGCGGAGAAGGGGGCGGTCGCGGAGGGGGAATCGGGACAGGGATCGGTCCTGGGGTCGGGGCAGGTTTCTTCGGGACCAAAGGCGCCGGCAAGTCGTTTGTCTACGTGGTCGACATGTCGGGGAGCATGCATGGGGCTCGATTCGAACGAGCCAAGAAAGAACTGGTCCGCTCGATCAACCAGCTCAACCCGGAGCAGAAATTCTACGTCTATTTCTTCAATGACCGAACCTTTCCGCTGTTCGATCCCAAGCCGGCCGCGGGGATGATTCCCGCGAACACCTCGAACAAACAGCGTGCCGTGCGGTGGATATCGAGCCGACAGGCCGAGTCGACCACGAATCCCAATTTCGCGCTCCAGCAGGCGCTGGAAATGCAGCCGGAAGTGATCTTTCTGTTGACCGATGGAGAGTTGGATGAACCCGACGCCGTGCGGCAGATGATCCGTCGGCATAACAAATCGCACGTCGTGATCCATACCATCGCCTTCGAAAACGAAGACGGGGGCGTGACTTTGGAAGCGATCGCCGGCGAAAACAACGGCATTTACCGGTTCGTGAAGTAATCGGTTCGGCGTCCGACTGCTCGATTCTGCCATGTGCACGACCGCCGCACGGGCCCTGGCATCTTCACAACCCCGCCGCAGGTTGGGCAGTGCATGACGGACGACGCCGGTCGCTGTCCTGCAGCGGCCGGCATGGAGTGTCCGGGTGGCCGAGCAGCCCGTTCGCTTCCCGGGATCTGCCTGTCGACAGACGCATCAGTCGATGATGGCGCTGTGGATCAGGTTGAGCACGATCTGCAGTTCGGGGCTCATGGCGTGTTCTTCAAGCAGTTCCTCTTCGAGTTCTTCCAACTGTTCGTTCATGTATTCGATGTCAGCATCGACGAGCGCTTCATTGAGGGCTTTGACCAGAATGGGATAGGTGACGTAGAAGGTCTCGCCTGCTTTCCCTTCGGCCTCTTCCCCTTCGTCTTCAAACTCTTCGCCGGCGATGAAGGCATCGCACATTTCTGCGAAGACTTCGAACTTGCTTTCACCGGGAGCCAGCGGCCCTTCTTCGGCATGCGGTTCGCCAACTTTATTGAAGAGCAACTGCTGCGCGTGGTTACCAGGTGCCGTGATTCCAAAGGGTTCGGACTCGGCTCCGGCCAGGACACCCCCTTCAGCATTCAGCACAAAAATGCCAACGGTACTGATGGTCAGTCCGGGGAAGGTGGCAATGCTGTTGACGGCCGTGGCCGTGACGGCCGTGCTGCCGTCCGAGTAGGTTCCGTCTCCGATCAGGTTGAGCGTGATCTCGGTGGTATCGCCCGTGGTCTGATTTCCGAACCGGTCGAGCACGACGACAGTGACCGTGGGGGACAAGGGCACCCCGATCGTTCCCGATTCCGGAGACTCCAGGAAACCCAATTGTGACGGGGCGGCCGGGCTGATCGTGACATTGAATGACGGACCGGTCAGCGAATCCACACTGGCCGTCAGCGTCGAAGTGCCGGCCAGGATCAGCGTCAGGCTGTCAAACGTGGCGATGCCACCGGCCGTCGCGACCGCTACGGAGTTTTCGCCGTCGGGGAATGTGCCGGAGTCCAGGGTCAGAGTGACATTCGGGTTGTACGTTACCAGGTTGCCGAATTGATCCTTGACGACAACTTTCGCGGCGGTGGCCAGAGTGACTCCGGCCGTACCGGATGTCGGGGCCTGCTGGATCGTGATCTGCGATGCCGCGGCCGAACCGACGGTGACGGCCGTAGAAGTCGCCGAAGTCAGCGCCGCGGATGTGGCCACGAACGTGTAGTTCTGTGCCTGATTGAAGACCAGATTCGAGAAGGTGGCTATGCCGTTGACCGCTTGAGCGGTTGTCGTGGTCGTCCCGTTCGCGAACGTTCCGTTGGTCAGAGTCAGCGTAACGATGGACGTGCTGTTCGAGGTAACGACATTTCCGTATTTATCCTGGATCCCGACGGTCACCGCGGGGCTGAGCGTCACCCCGGCTGTTCCAGAGGCGGGCACAGACAGGAAACCCATCTTACTGGCGGTGGTCGGAGCAATGGAGATCCCGAAACCCGTACTGGGCAGCGTGCCATTCGTCGCGGTCACCGTGTTGGCACCGGCCGTGTTGATCGACAGCCCGGTGAAGGTGGCAATGCCTCCACTCAACCCGGCGGTGGCCGTGGAGGTCCCATTGGAAAAGACCCCGTTCGCCAGAGTGAGGGTCACGACAGAATACCCGGAGGTCAGGTTTCCGTATTGATCCTGGGCGGCGACTTTGACGACCGGCGACAACGCGGTCCCGGCCGTTCCCGATGAGGGGGCCTGAACCATCACCAGTTGCAGGGCGGCGGGGGAGATTGTCAAGGTGCTGGAAACGGCTGTCGTCAGCGCACCGCTGCTGGCCGTGATCCTGTAAGAGCCGGTCTTGGTGATGACCAGGTCCTGACCACTGCCGCTGAAGGTCGCAATGCCAGCGGTCACCTTGGAGCTCATGGTGGTGCTGCCATTCGCAAAGGTTCCCGTATTCAATGTGAGTGTCACAGTCGATGCGCTATCGCTGGTGATCACGTTGCCGTATGCGTCCTGCAACGCGACCGAGACGGCCGGACTCAGCGCCGTCCCGGCGATTCCCGCAGTGGGGGGGGGCTGCAGGTATACGGCTTTCGTGGCGGCGGCCGGAACCACCGTTACGTTGAAGGTGGTCGGCGTGAATGTGCCGTTGGTGGCGGTGATCACGTAGCTACCGGCCGTCTTGATCGCGGCCGTGCTGAAGGTGGCGACTCCCGACGAAATGCCAGCGGTGGTCGTGGAATACCCGGTGCCAAACGTGCCCGTATTCAGCGTGAGGGTCACGACGGAATAGTTTGTCGCCAGGTTGCCGAACTGGTCGCTGGCGGCGATCTTCAGCACGGGAGAAAAGACGGCCCCGGCGGTCACAGTCGTGGGGGCCTGCTGGACGACCAGTTTCCAGACCGTCGTGGCGCTGATCGTTACGGCGGCCGAAGTCGCCGTCGTGAGCGCTCCGGACGACACTTTGAAGATGTAGGCACCCGCCGTATTAAGCGTCAAATTGCTGAAGGTCGCGACCCCGTTGACGGGGGCCACGGTCAACGTGCTGCCGGCGGTGAAGCCCGCCGGGCCCGCACCGACGGCAATGGAGACGTTCGAGGCATACCCCGTGGCGAGATTGCCGAAGGCATCCAACGCGGCCGCTGTCACCGCCGGGGCCAGAACGATGCCATAAATGCCACTGGAGGGGACCGACTGGAAAACGAGTTGGCTGGCGGCAGCCGGCGAGACGGTCAACTGATTCGATGTCGCTCCCGTGAGATTTCCATCGCTGGCCGCCAGGGTGTAGTTCCCGGCGGTGTTGAGGACCAGTCCCGAGAAGGTCGCGATGCCATTGATTGCCATCGCGGTGACTGTCTGACTGCCGTTCGCAAAGGCCCCCGAATTCAAAGTCAGGGTCACAGTGGAACTGTCATTGGAGATGGTATTTCCAAACGCATCCTGGACGGCGACGGTCAAGTCCGGACTGAGCGCAACACCGGCTGTGACGGTGGCCGGGGGTTGCTGCAGGAATGCCAGTTGGGTCGCCGCGGAAGAGGCCACATTGATGTTGCCGGTTTTCGACACCGTCAACGCCCCGTCGGCGGCCTGCAAGGTGTAAGTTCCCGCTTTCGACACAATCAATTTGCTGAATGTGGCAATGCCGTTGATGGCCGAAACGCTGACGACACTGCTCGGAGAGAATCCGGCCGGCCCGCTCGCCACGCTCAGGCTGACAGTCGACGAGTCGGTCGTGACCACGTTTCCGAACGAATCCGTAATGGCAACGGTCACGGCCGACGAGAAAATGGCACCGACGGTAACTGTGGCCGGGTACGATTGGAAGATCGTTTGAGTCGCGGCCGCAGGATTGATCGTGACGGCACTGGACGTGGCGGCTGTCAGCGATTCATCGGCCGCCGTCAGTGTGTAGGTTCCCGCGATGTTCAAAACCAGGCTCGAAAATGTGGCGACCCCGTTCACTGCCGAGGCGGTGGCCGTGGATTTACCACCAGCAAAAGTGCCCGTGTTGAGCGTCAGTGAGACCGCGGATGTGTCCCCTGTGACCGTGTTGCCAAAGGCATCCTGAACCGCAACGGTTATGGCTGGCGACAAGGCACTGCCTGCTGTACCGGTGGCCGGGGTCGACAAGAATCCTAGTTTTGCTGCCGCGGCGGGGGTCACGCTGAACGGGTTTGATGTTGAACTGGTTAACGATCCGTCGGTGGCGGTCAAGGTCAACGTGCCGGCGGTATTTATGATCAGCGACGAGAAGGTCGCCACGCCGTGCACCGCATAGATTGCTGCGGTATTTTGTCCGGTCGAGAAGATCCCGCTGCTGAGCGTCAGCGTCACACGCGACGCATCGGTCGTGACGACATTTCCAAACGCATCCAGGATGGCCACCGTGACCGCCGAGGTCAGCGCGACACCGGCAGTTGCCGTGCTCGGTGATGACTGGAACACCGTCTGCGTGGCCGCGGCCGACGAAATGGTGAACGAGGTCGAGGTGGCCCCCGTCAGCAGGCCATCGCTGACACCTAGGGTGTAGGTGCCGGATGTGTTGATCACCAGGCTCGAAAACGTCGCGATACCGTTGACGGCCGCTACGGTAGCCGAAGCCTTGCCTGAGTCCAACACGCCCGTGCTCAAGGCCAAAGTGACCGATGAACTGTCACCTGTCACCGTATTCCCAAACTGGTCCTGCACTGCCACGGTAATGGCCGGACTGAGTGCCGTGCCAGCGGTTCCGGTCGCCGGGGGTTGCTGCTGGAAGCCCAACTTGCTGGCCGCTGCGGCGGAAATCGTCACCGCATTCGACGTGGCGGCGGTGAGCGTTCCAGCGGTCGCGGCCAGTGTATAGCTGCCGGCCGTGTTGATCGTCAGGCTGGAGAAGGTTGCCACGCCGCCGACGGCGGCGATGGTGGCCTTGTTCGAGCCGGTTGAGAAATTCCCGCTGCTCAAAGTCACGGTGACCGACGAGGTGTCGGTCGTGACGACGTTGCCAAATTGATCCTGCACGGCAACCAGCAGGGCCGGGCTGAGAGCGACACCGGCTGTCCCTGTGGACGGAAGCTGTTGCTGAATCGCCAATTGGCTGGCGGCGCCCGCGCTGATGGTCACCGTGCCCGAGGTGGCGGCCGTCAAGGTGCCAGAAGTCGACTTCAATTTGTAGGCGCCGGCGGTGTTCAGTTTGAGAGTGCTGAACGAGGCGACACCGGCGACCGCGGCGACCGAGAGCGTGCTGCCTGCAGCAAACGATCCCGGTCCCGAAGACAGGCTGATCGTCACTGTGGACGTGTTGGAGGTCACGACGTTACCGAAGGCATCGGCGATGGCCACCTTGACGGCGGGCGAGAGGGCGACTCCCGCGGTGCCTGTCGCCGGGATCGACTGGAAGAGGGTCTGACTGGCCGCGGCCGGTGTAATCGTCAAGCTGGTGGATTTGGCCGTCGTCAGCGCTCCATCGCTGGCCGTCAGCGTATAGTTGCCGGCGGTGTTGATCACCAGTGACGAGAAGGTGGCGATGCCGCTGACCGCGGTGACTGCGGCGGTCGTTTTTCCGGTCGAGAAAGTGCCACTGCTTAACGTCAACGTCACCGTGGACGTGTCGGTCGTGACCAGGTTACCGAAAGCATCCTGCACGGCGACCTTGAGTGCCGGGCTGAGGGCGACACCCGCCGTCGTACTGGCCGGGGGTTGCTGCTGGAAGGCCACCCGTGAAGCGGCCGCGGGCGAAATGGTGATCGTCTTGGATGTGGCATCGGTCATGCCGTTGACGCTGGCGGTGAGCGTGTAGCTCCCGACCGTGTTGATGATCAGGCTGGAGAATGTCGCGACTCCATTCACCGCGGCAACGACCGCCGTGGACTTGCCGGTGGAAAACGTGCCACTGCTGATCGTGAGAGTTACCGACGAACTGTCGCTCGTGACGACATTGCCCTGCTGGTCCTGGACGGCGACAAGGACCGCCGGGCTGAGGGCCACACCGGCTTTGCCTGTGGTGGGGGCCTGTTGCACAGCCAGCTTCGAGGCGCCTGCCGTGCTGATCGAAATCGTCGTCGATGTGGCGGAGGTCAGGGCCCCGTCGACGGCCTTCAGGGTGTAGTTGCCGACGGTGTTAAGCAGCAGGTTACTGAAGGTTGCCACGCCGCTGACGGCAGCCACGCTCAGGGTGCTGCCGGAAGCAAACCCGGCGGGGCCGGTGGCAACGCTCAGAGTAACGGTCGATTTGTCCGAGGTGACCACGTTGCCGAAAGCATCCGTGACGGCCACGAGGACAGCCGGATTGAGTGCGGCGGCGGTCGTGCCACTGACCGGCACCGCCTGGAACGCCAGTTGGCTGGCCGCGGCCGGAGAGATGGTGATCGCTCCCGACGTGGCGGCGGTGAGCGAACTGTCGCTGGCGGTCAAGGTGTACGTCCCGGCGACATTGAACTTGAGGTTGCTGAACGTCGCCACTCCGCTGGAGGCTGCTGCGCTGATCGTACTGCCCGCGGCGAAACTGCCCGGTCCGGATGCGACCGCCAGCGAGACGGTGGAGGAGTCGGTAGTGACGATATTGCCGAACGCATCCTCAACCGCGACCGTCACGGCAGGTGACAACGCCACACCAGCGGTCCCAGTCGGAGTCACTGACAGGAATACCAGTTGGCTGGCTGCCGCCGGGACGATGATCAACTGATTCGACGTGGCGCTTGTCAGGCTGCCGCTGGAGGCCGTGATGGTGTATTTGCCGGCGGTGTTAATGATCAAGTTGGAAAACGTCGTGGTGCCGTTGGCGGCGGCAATGGTGGCGGTGCCTGAGCCGGTGCTGAACGAGTTGTTGCTCAAGGACAGAGTGACTGACGAACTGTCGCTGGTGACCGTATTCCCGAACTGGTCCTGCACGATCACCTTGATGGCGGGACTCAGGGCCACACCGGCGGCGGTGGTGGCCGGGGGCTGCTGCTGGAAGGCCAGTTTGGTGGCCGCCGCGGGCGAGATCGAGATGTCGCTGGAGGTGGCCGTTGTCAGCGTGCCATCGGTCGATTTGAGTGTGTACGTGCCGGTGGTGTTGATGACCAGGTTGCTGAACGTGGCCACGCCGTTAACGGCCGCCACGCTCAAGGTGCTGCCGGCGGCAAAGCCGGCCGGTCCGGTGGCGATGCTCAGGGTCACGGTCGACGTATTCCCGGTGACGATATTTCCGAACGCATCCTGGACAGCGACCGTCAATGCCGGAGATAACGCAGTCCCGGCAGTCCCGGTCGCCGGAGTCGTCAGAAAGACGGTCTGGCTGGCGGTGGCGGGATTGATGGTGAAGGCGCTGGACGTGGCGCTGGTCAATGTGCCTGACGTGGCGGACAACGTGTAGCTGCCCGTGGCATTTATGATCAGGCTGGAAAACGTGGCCACGCCATTCACGGCCGCCACACTGACCGTCTTGCTGCCAGTGGAGAAGGTTCCGCTGCTGAGTGTCAATGTGACAGAGGCCGTGCTGGAAGTCACCGTGCCGCCGCTGGAATCCTGGACGGCGACGGTAATCGCCGGACTCAACGCAACGCCCGCGGTTCCCGTGGCGGCCGGTTGCTGGGAAAAGGCCAGTTTCGCAGCGGCTGTGCCGGAGATGGTGATGGTGCCCGAAGTTTGTGTCGTCAGCGTGCCATCCGAGGCTTTCAGGGTGTACGACCCGGCGGTGTTGAGTGCGACGTTACTGAATACGGCGACCCCATTCACCGCCGCAACACTGGTGGTACTGTTGGCCGTGAAGGCCCCGGGACCGGTGGCCACCGTCAGGGAGACGGTGGACGTGTCGGTGGGAATCAGATTGGCATAAGAATCGTAGACACCGATCTTGATCGCGGGGGAGAGCGCGTTGCCGGTCGTACCGGAACTGGGGGTCGTCTGGAAAATGACCCGCGCCGCGGAACCCGGGGTCACCGTCAGACTGTTTGATACGGCTGACGTGAGTGTGCCATCTGTGGCAGTCAGCGTATACGTGCCGGCTGTGCGAACTGACAGCGTGGAAAACGTGGCCACGCCATTGATGGCAGCAACTGTCACCGTTTTGGCGCCGTTGCCGAAGGTGCTGCTGCTGATCGTGAGCGAGACCGAGGACGTGTCGGTGGGAACCAGGTTCCCGTTCTGATCGAGCACAGCGACCGTGATCGCCGGACTGAAGGTGGCCGCCGCTTTCACGGTGGACGGAGGTTGCTGCACAAACCCCAGCTTGGTCGCTGTTACCGACGAGACCGCAATCGTGCCAGAAGTCGTCGAGGCCAGGGCGCCGTCGGTCGCCTTGAGGGTGTAGTTCCCCGAGGTGGACAGGGCGAGATTGCTGAACGTGGCCACGCCATTGACTGCGGCGACGCTGAGGGTGCTGCTGGCCGTAATCGTGCCCGGTCCGCTGGCCTGACTGAGGGTGACGGTTGAGGTGTCACCGGTCACAACGTTACCGAAGGTGTCCATCACGGCGACCGTGATGGCGGGAGTCAGCGCCTGGTTGACGACACCGGTTGTGGGAACCGACTGGAACACGACCTGGCTGGCGGCACCGGGCGCCACGGTAATGGTACTGGACGTCACCGGAGTCAGGGTGGAATTCGTGGCTTTCAAAGTCAGGGCGCCGGCTTTGTTGATCGTCAGACCCGAAAACGTGGCCACGCCATTGACAGCCTGCACGGTCACCGTGCTGCTGCCGGTTGAGAAGGTGCCGCTGCTGAGAGTCAATGTGACATTGGAGTTGTCGTTGGCGAGCAGGACTCCGTCCGGGGTCTGAACCTGGACGGTGATCGCCGGGTTGATGGCCACACCGGCCGTGGCCGTGGTGGGGGGAGCCTGACCGAAGACCAGTTTGCCGGAATTCGGGGTGAAGTTGGCAATCGCGGTCCCCCAGTTGGCGGTCGCTTGCGTGTTGGCAAACTCATTGGCCGCCCAGAACGTGCCATTGACCGGATCGACGCTGATACCGCTGAGATCCCCGGCACGATGCGGAGATCCGTAATCCGTATATGCTTTCAAGCCGGTCCCGGCTGGCACGAGAATGGGGGGCTGCATGGTTCCGGCAGGATCGGTGGGCATGCGGCCGGTGACCCAGGTGGACAGAAAGTCGGTCGAGGTGTCGGTGCCTGACTGGACAAAGGTCATTCCGATCATGCCCGCCGCATTGATGTCGATCGCCGGGTAGTTGATGTAGGTGTTGTTGCCGGCGCTGACCCGGCCCTGTTGCGACAGGGTCGGGGTGCCGCTGGCGACATTGATGGCATACCACTGCGCCACATTCTGGGTGGACGAGACCCCCACGTTGTGCGCCGCGACCAGAATGTTGTTGGACTCAGCGGCCTTGAGGATTCGAGAGTCAGTATCGTTGGTGACCACGGTCCCGTTCGGATTCAACATCGCATTCGCGGTGAGGTACGGTGTGACGGCCAGCGTGGTGGTCTTGAAGGTCGGGGTCGTCGAGAGCACGTTCGTCATCTTGACGACGTCGATCGAGGCGTTATCGCCATGTTCGGTGACGAACCACATCGGGTCACCGGCGACTGAATCGTGCATCGTCGTGGGTCGGACATTGAAATCGTTGAGCGAATTCGTATACACGCGCGGAGTGGTCACGCCATTCAGCAGGTCCGACGCATTCACTGAAATGATGTTGGAGTGGTAGGTTCCCTTCGAGTTGGTCGCGAACATATTCAGCGTGAACACGAACGCGTCGGCGTTGTAGCCGAAGTTTCCGGGATAGTCGGCGTCCTGATTGGCCTCGGTCGTGGTGATGGAATAGAACTTCCAGTCAGCCGCTGTCAACGTGGCCGGGTTACTGCTCTTGGAGACAGCCAGGTTGAACTTGCTGACGTGCGTGGTGAAGTCGACATCCTGATCGCCAATGATGAAGCGCCCGATGAGTTCGTCGTAGACGACGACCGGATCGGAGAAGAACGACGAGGTTGAGGCGCGGGCGAGGCCCCCGGTCGTGACGAAGAAGTGGCTCAACGTGTCGGTGAGCATGCCGGTGGCCACGTTCTTATTGGGAAACAACGCCACAGCCTGATTCACCGTTTCGACGTAGCTGACCGGGCCGGCGGCACCGTTGGTGTCGGGCGGGATGTAGCCGCCGCTCTGGTTGAAACTCAGCCCGGCGTACCCCTGTCCGGAGTTGTTCGAGCTCAGAATCGAGACAGACAATAATGTCCGCGATTCGAGGGGGAGCGTGGCAAACGGGTTGAACCGGGAGCGCTGCCGCAGCTTGGGGTGCGCACGCAAGACGGGTCGGAATTGTCGAATCTTGGCGAGTTTCCCCAGCCAACGCAGAAAGGATGATCGAACGATCATGCTTAATGGGCTCCAGACAGAACGTCAAATTTCAGACTCCACTGAGAGGTGTAGAGTCCGGGGACCGTTTCCGATCCGCCATGAAAATACGTCAGCCCAAATTACGCACGGTGCAACGAAGGGTTGAGATACTAGGGCATGGAGAATGCG
Organism: Planctomycetota bacterium; assembly: GCA_018242565.1. GTDB lineage: Bacteria > Planctomycetota > Planctomycetia > Planctomycetales > Planctomycetaceae > JACQFH01. Next base: position 29,125 of record JAFEBR010000171.1, read on the forward strand.
GTTGCAAGGTGAAACGGAAATGAAACACGGAATTTTTTCATTCGCAGTGTGTGGTGTCTTAAAGACCGTACAGGCGTTCAAGTTTAACTGTTGTCGATACGTC
>JAFEBR010000172.1 GCA_018242565.1 Planctomycetota bacterium
CCGCGCGGAATTCAGACAGATACCAAGTCGCCAACGCAGCTCTGCGTCATTATCGGGGCGCAGATTAAGCCGTCTCCGTGAGCTCAACTTAGGATTTGATCCATGCGCCGACTATCGCAGATTTCGATCACCAGTAGCGCCCTTGTGCTGGCCGTGACTCTGATCGCGGCCCCAGCGGTGACCGACGAACCGCAGCCTGCAGTAACGCCCCAACCTCCCGAGAAACAAACCGACGAGTCGATCAAGCCCAAAGCCGGAAACCCGGCGCTCAGCAAAAGGTTGACGTACTCCGTGCAGTATGGCTCGCCCAAGGACCTTGCGGCCATCTTGCAGCCGCATTTTCAAGGCGAGGCTGAGTTTCGCACGCTTCCCGCATCGGGGAATCGCTCGCTGCTAATCGCCGCGACACCGGAAGCCGCGGACGAGGTCGTTCGCACGTTAGCGCTACTCGACCGTCCTCCGCAGAAGATCATCGTCGACGTCTGGATCCTCGAAGAGTCCATCCCGCACGAAAAAGGGGCGGCTCAGAAGCCCGCTCCGAAATTGCTGGATGAGCGCCAGCTGACCGGTCCCGTCGAAGAGGTGTCGGCGCGGTTGGAAAGTCTTTCAAAGACAGACTCCCTGGCCTACTACAGGCAACTGCGACTGGAGAATCTCGATAACCGGGAAAACACAGTTCAGGTCGGAGAAGAGAAGCCCCGCATTAGTGGGTATACCTCGACAGGCGCCGGCGGCGGGGTAACGCCCATGATTCAGCAGCGAATCGTCGGGACGATCGCCGCAGTGACGGCGCGATTGGTCGACGACCAAAAGATCCTGCTGGAATTCACCGTTCGGGATGACAGGCTGAGCTTGCCCGAGGAGGGAACGCAGATTGCCAGAGGGACCGATGGCCCGATCATGTCACCGGATGTGCTCACGACCAACCTGAAAGGGACGCTGACCGTCCCCGCAGGGCAGACCGTGATTGCGAGCCGCGTCGAGACGGACGCACGATCGAAAAGATCGCGCCGTCAAATCGTGATCGCGGCCCGACTGGAATCCGCAGAGAAGAAATGACCTGGCAGGTTTCAAAGCCAGCACTGCGATCGTCCCGACGACGGTGTCCGTCGCGGCGTCAATCGCCGACGCGTCGGCCGAAGATTCCAGGTCCCACGTGCAGCGGGTGCAAGCTCTCGACCATGGCAATTTCGATCCGTGCCGGACAATGTCCATCAGCCGTCCGTACGTCCAGCCCAGCGGCTCTCCATGCCGTGTGACCCAAACCTTGCTTCCAACGCCCTGATTTCCAATTTGCCGAAAGGGCGCCCAACTTGCCCCAGGAATTCAGGAGAGGAACCCGATTTAATGACTTACGAACTTGACCCGTTGAGGTTAGGTGGGCCACCCAGCCAGGGCGTCAGGGGGCCGAATTTGCCCCGATAGAGCAGAACCAGGTACGCGGGAACGAGCAGGGGGCGGACGACGAACGTGTCGAGCAACACGCCGAACGCCAACGCAAAGCCCAACTGATGCAGACCGACGAGGGTCCCAAACATCAGCGAGACGAACGTCCCTGCCATGATGATGCCGCAACTGGAGATAATAGTCCCCGTGCGGAACATGGCGATCCGGATGCCTTCGACGAGGCCATGCCGCTGTTGTTCCTCAGCGATCCGCGTCATCAGGAAGATATTGTAGTCTTCACCGATGGCCATCAGGATCGTGAACAGGAACATGGGGACCTTCCAGTCGAGTCCCGCAAAATTGGCCGGGTCCTGCAGGTAATAATACGAGAACACAACCCCCAAAGTGACAAAGTAGCTGAAGAAGACGCTGACGATCAGATACAGCGAGATCGCCCATTTTCCGACCCCCAGCAGAATCACCAGGATCGCGAACACGGCGACCAGCACCAGCAGGTCAATGTTGATCTGATCGCGATCGGTGACCGTTTTCAGGTCGCGAATACTGGCGGTCGGTCCCACAAAATGAAACTGCATTTTCTGGAGCGAGTTCAGATAACTGTGGTCTCCCGCCTGTTCGGCTTTCGCCTTGGCGCTCTCGACCGCTTCGTGAATCGCCGACTCGACGGCATTCAGTTGGGCAATACTCTCACGGGCAAACGGGTCGGCCTGAAACACGACATCCACGCGGGCCACGCAACCGCTCAAACCGTCGACCGAGCAGGTGTAATACGGTTTGGCCCGCTTCTTGATAATCGCGCCCCCCAGGCCATCCAGGGGAAACTGCAACCCCATGGGCGCATCGAAATACCGCACATCGGAAATCCCCAGCTCATCGCGCCGCTCGATGACCTGCTGAATTAAATCTTCGAGAGCCCCCGAGCCGGCCTGGGTGTCGAAAATCCCCGAGTTCTTTTCGTCGTCCAGTTCGTCGGTGCGAATCAGTATCGTCAACGGCCCGGCGTATCCGGCGGGGAAGTGGGCCTGCACGGCTTTGGCCCCTTCCACGCTTTTCTTCGTGGTCGGCAATTCGGTCAGCAGACCGTAGCTCAAGTATTCGTATTTCGAGACCCCCAGGATGGCAAAGGGGAGCATGATCACGAAACAGCCGATCAACACCCGGCCCGGATACCGCAGCAGAAAATTGCCCACCCACTCCCAGACGAGCTGAATTTTCCCGCGCGGAATCAAGCGATTGAACAGCGTGGTTCCGGTCTTGGCACCGGTTTCCGACGGAATCCGCTCGGTCCGGGTGTATGGCCAGAATGCGTAACGCCCGAATAACCGCAACAACGCGGGGGTCAACGTCAGCGACGCGACGAGTCCCACACACAAACTCAGGGAGATGCCAATCCCGGCTTCACGAAACTTGCCGAACTGCGCGAACACCATCATGCCGATGCCGCAAATGACGGTGAACGCACTGGCCGTAATGGCGGCACCGACATGCGACAACGCGGCCGTCAGCGCTTTGGGCAAAGGCAGGCCACGGTCAATTTCTTCTTTGTAGCGGGCAATCAGGAACAGGCAATAATCGACCCCCGTGCCATAGGTCACGACGGTAATATAGACTTCCATTCCGAAAAAGACGCGATAGTTCAGCGCGGGAATCTGGGTCAGGCCAATGACCAATGCCTTGGCGATCGCCACCGAAATGGCGACCACCAGCAACGGGATCAGCGCCAGCGCCGGAGCTCGGTAGATCACCAGCAGCAGGGCTACGACCAGCACGACCGTGGCCAGATCGGTCTTCTCGGCACTTTCCTGGCCGGCGATCAGCATGTCGCGTCCGACGGTCGCCGATCCGCTCATGAACAATCCCAGGCCGGTCGGAACAACCCCCTGATTCGGCAACTCGACTTCCAGCAACTTCTGAATGGCGTTGACGATCGGTTCGTTTCGCCATTCGAGAAACTCGCTCCGCAACGGCATGATGACCAGCGTGGCCACACCGTCGGCACTGTCGAGCAGTTTCCCCCCGCGTTTGTCTTCGCGGGTCATGATTTCCAGCGTATTGCCGACGTCCTCGTGGTCGCGAATCGACTCGAGCCGAGGCTTTAAGACCTGTTCGATGAACGTTCGGTCTTCGTCGAGCAACTGTCCCTGCCGGCGTTCGACGACGATGACCACGCTGCTTTTCAGCAAATCTTCAGGAAACGCCTTGGCAAGAAGTTGTTCTCCCAGAAGACTTTGCATCTCGGTAGGCAAAAATGCGAACTCGCCGTCGGTCGCTGCCTCCCGAAAATCGGGAATGTTCCAGCCAAAGAGATGATTCCACACATGGTTGTGGACCCCCATGGCGGCCAGAAAGCCGATGAGCCAGACGACCAGCGCAGCGCGCCAATGTCGCTCAATCGTTTTTGCCAGCCGTTCATACATCAGATTTGGACCTATGGGGAACGAATCCGCTACGGTAACGTACACGTCCGAGACCGTCAACGACCGACAGGCTCGACCCGTCGCAACGGCTCACCTATAATTAAGTTACGAACTTTTCGGCCCTGCCCACCTGCTCTCGGCTTTCCATGCAGATCGTCCAGTATCCACACCCTGCGTTGCGCTTCAAATCAGTCCCCATTCAGGAGATCAGCCTCGAGTTGCGGGACATCGTCCGCCAGATGTTCGAACTGATGTACGCCGCCGAGGGGATCGGCCTGGCAGCCAACCAGGTGGCGTTGCCGTATCGGCTGTTCATTCTCAACCTCACCGGAAACAAGGAAGAGGCTGACCAGGAACACGTTTTTATCAATCCGGAAATCGTCAAACGCAAAGGGACCCAGGAAGCCGAGGAAGGTTGCCTGAGTTTCCCGAAACTGTACGGCAAAGTTCGCCGGGCCGAAGAAATTGTCGTCGAAGCCTTTGACCTGGACGGACAGGGCTTTGAATTGACGGTCGACGACCTGGCGAGCCGGGCGATTCAGCACGAGACCGATCACCTTGATGGCAGATTGTTCATCGACCGGCTGAGCGAGGCCGACCAGCGCGAGGTCCAGCCGAAGGTGAAAGACTTCGAAACTTTGTTCCGGCGTCAGCAGGAACTGGGAGTAATCGGGACCGATCAGCAACTCGAAGCGGAATTGCGGCGACTGGCGAATGCCCAAGGTGCCCCGGCGTGACTCGATTGAAGCTCGTGATGATGGGGACGGGTGACTTCGCCGTCCCCTCGTTTGGGGCGTTGTATCAGACTCCCCACGAAGTGGTGGGACTGTACACACAACCCGATCGCACCGGGCGGGGCCATCACCAGAGCCTGCAGAACCCTATGAAGGTTTTGGCATTGCAGCAGGGCACCCCAGTGTTTCAGCCCGACAATGTCAATACCCCCGAGGCTCTGGCCACCTTGCGCGGCCTGAATGCCGATGTACTCGTCGTCGCGGCGTACGGCCAGATCCTGTCGCCGGAACTGCTCTCCATTCCCCGTTTGGCGGCGATCAATGTGCACGCGTCGCTGCTGCCCAAGTATCGTGGAGCGTCCCCCGTTGCCACGGCGATTTTGAATGGTGAGACGGAATCGGGAGTCTGCATCATCCAGATCTTGCCCCGGCTGGATGCCGGGCCGATTCTGGCGGTCGCCCGCACACCGATCGGTGCCCAGGAAACCGCCGGCGAACTGGAAGACCGTCTGGCCCACCTGGCCGTCGGCCTGATCCCGGGAGTACTCGACCAGATCGCCGCCGGGCAGATGAACGGATTGCCCCAGACTGAATCGCTGGTGACGCGAGCCCGAAAACTGACCAAGGCGATGGGAGAGATCGACTGGTCGCGCTCTGCCACGCAGGTCGATTGTCAGATCCGGGCTATGCAACCGTGGCCCAACCCCTATTCGTTTCTGCACATCGCGGGCAAACCGCCCCAGCGAGTCCTGGTGTTAGCGGTCCAGCCAAGGCCCGATGAACCGGCCGGCGAGGCAGCACCCGGCACCCCGGTCCTGGTGGACAAAGAGCGACTGGTCGTCGCGACAGGCCAGGGGGTGGTCGAGATTCTGAAGATTCAGCCCGATGGGAAACGTCCCATGACGGTGGCCGAGTTCCTCCGCGGACGTCCGGTCACCAAACAGGACCGATTTGGACCTGCCTGACGATTTCCAAACAGCGTTAGGCAGTTCGAGACATCGCGTCTAGACGTGAACCCGACCAGCGGTTGGGCTGGACGGGTTGCTGACGCGACCCCAGAAATCTCGGGGAATTCGCGACACTGCGTGGCTCCCCCAAGTTCCAGTCACGTGCGATGTCGTGACGGACTGAATTCTTGCGGGCAGGTTGTGCTCACAACGGGCGTTGCTCGACTTTTGCGGCGGGTCGTGCTGAAAAAAAATGCAGGGCCAAAAATCGGTCCTAAACGAATCGTGACTCGACGGTGTCGTCGGAAGTTCAATCGATCCGCCAACTTCGGAATCATTTTCAGCCCGACCGATCTGAGCCTCATTTTTCTGGCACACCGTTTGCCAGTTTGGGGGAGTGTCGAGTGACTCGCGCCGCGCACGTCGATTGTTCAGAGGGAGCATGCAAACGATGTCTACGATTGAGGCAGAGTCATTGACCGCTCGCAGTTCGCTGGACTGGCGGGGAGGCTACCCCCTGTTGGCCCGGCAGTTTCCGACGGCCTGCAGACACCTCGAAACGTGGGTGGTCAGCTTGGGAATTCTCGCCAGCCAGGTGCAATCGGCACTGCGAACCGGAGAACGATTCGTCTTCTCTGGACTCTGGCTGTTCATCGCCAGTGTCTCGGCCTTCGATACGTATCTGACGGTGCGTTATTCCGCCGAATTGTATTTCGAAGAGATCAATCCCGTCGCCCGCTACCTGCTGCACATTAACGATTGGGAGCCATCACTCCTGATTGGCTGGAAGTTCATGGGGACCTTCGTCGTACTGGGATTCGTCGCGGCGCTGTACACCCACCATCGCCGACTCGGGTTGATGGTGACGAGCACTCTCGCCAGTCTGCAGATGGCACTCCTCGGTTATCTGACGTGTGCCTGACCGTCGAGGGGCAACATCGCCTGTCAGGCCCGACAGTTAGCGGGGAGTCTCAGAATTGTTTGCCCGGACCTGCAGTTTGTCTCCCCTGGCAAGGCATGCCAAATGACGTGGGCCCACACAACTCGAAAATCCCCTCGCGCGAATCAGAACTCGCCATCTGGACACGCAACCAATCGCTGGATCGGCAAGTCCGGCGGACATGCCGTGTCGGAAATCGAGACACTTAGATTGACGGGCCACTGCAGTTGTCCCTCTCGCATAGCAAGCCCAGACCGCTGGGGCGTCAAGGATGGGAAGATCATGTCAGCGATTTTTTTGTCTGCCTGAACAAAGGCTGAAAATCAGTTGATCGGCATAGCTCCCTCCTGGTGATCGATCGGGCGGTTGGTACGCTGAAAGCAGCCCTTCTTCAGCTCGGATC
>JAFEBR010000173.1 GCA_018242565.1 Planctomycetota bacterium
GGCGTATGATGACTTTCCGACGTATCGGAAACAGCTTGACGCACGGTTTGCCCAATGGCTCGAAAAGAAGTATGGCACGCAAGAGAAGCTGGCGGCGGCCTGGGGACAGGCGTTAACCAGCAGCGAACGCCTGGCCGAGGGGACAGTGAAGGTCGAAGCCAATCCTTGGGGCATGACCGAGGCGGGCCTGCCCCGCGAACCAGGAGGCCCGCGCACACGCCGGTTGGATAACGCCGCCTTTCTGCATGAGGTGCAGAACGTGTTTTACAACCGTTTCGTCAAAGCGATTCGCGAGACCGGTTATCAGGGGCCGTTGATCGGTTCCCCGTGGCAGGCACCGGGCATGCTTCCGCATTATTACAATCTGCGTTCGGATGATCAGGTGGGATACATCGATCGCCACAATTACTTTGGCGAGGCGCTACACGACACCTTGTTGAAGACTCCGGGCGGTGGCTACCTGTCGAGCGGTTTGCAGCAGGTGGCCGGCAAGCCGTTTGGGGTGTCTGAATGGATTCACGTTTATCCCTGTCTGAACTCGGCCGAAGGGCCCGTGTTGATGGCCGCGTATGGTATGGGCCTGCAGGGGTGGGGGGCTTCCTACGAGTTTCAATCGACCTCGGCCCGGATCAACTGGGAGCAGGCTCTCGCTGGCAATCTGCCCTATGGAGTGTGGAATGCCGATGTCCCGACGCAAATGGGGCAGTATCCGATTCTGGCGCGGATGGTCTATCGAGGGGATGTCAGCACCGGCCCAGTCATCTCGACCCGGCAGGTCAGTCCGCAGAACCTGGCGACGGGTGAATTCGACTTTACCGACAAGATTCAGCAGCAGGGTGACGTGAAAGCGTTTACGGGTACTGTGCCGGCTGAGTCGCTGGCGGCCGGACGGGTCCTGGTGGAATTCGTGGCGGGGCAGTCCCGCAGCACATTTCCCGAAATGGCGAAATATCGGAAAGGAACGGCGATTGTCTCGGCCACAGGACAATTGACGTGGGAGACCGCGGGCGAGGGATGGGTGACCATCGACACGGCGGGCACGCAAGGCTACGTAGGTTTCGCCGCGGGGCAGACGCTCAAGCTGGGAGATCTGCACATCCAGCCGACCAGCCACTATGCCGCGGTGCTGGTGACCGCTAACACAGCGAAGGGCACACTGGCCCGGGACGAGACCGCGCTGATCTCTGCCGTTGCGCGGAATGCGAACACGGGGTTCCGAGTCCTGACGCTGGATGGCAAAACCATCGTGGACAATGGAAAGGCTCCCATCCTGTTGGAACCCGTGCGTGCCGAGGTGACGTTTGCCCGGCGGAAGATTGCACGGGTGCAGGTGCTCGACCAGGACGGGCAGCGGACGAACCGCACCGTGCCCGTTCAGCAGGGGCGATTTACGATCGACACCGGAAGAGACCAGACCATGTACTACGAAGTCGTCTTTCAGAAATGAGTTGGTGTACGGCATGACTGGAAGGGCAGGCCGGCGAGCTGGTGCCGGGGCCCTCAGCGAGACGCCGCGGGGCGTGCCGAAAATCCGCCAGCTGTCACTTGGATTTGGGCTGTGGACCGTTGTAAGATTTCGTTGATGTTCACTTAACGAGCCAGCGAACAGGAACACGGGCATGGGGCAAATTGTCGGCATCGATTTGGGAACCACCTTTTCCGCGGTCGGTTACCTCGATCAACAAGGGCCGCGTCTGATTCCCAATGCTTTGGGTGACGTGCTGACCCCTTCTGCCGTCGGTTTCGATACCGACGGCCATTTGCTGGTGGGGCGGGCGGCCAAAGAACTCCAGGTGGTACAACCCGAACGATGCGTAAGTGCCTTTAAGCGGTACATGGGAACCGACTGGACGATCGAGCTGGCTGGTCGGCGTTACCTGCCGGAAGAACTTTCCAGCCTGATTCTCAAATCACTGCGGCAAGATGCCGAGGCGCACTTCAAAGGGGTTGTGGATCGGGCGGTGATCACCGTCCCCGCATATTTCAATGAGCCGCAACGGCAGGCGACGATGCGTGCCGGGCAACTGGCGGGCCTGACCGTCGAACGCATTTTGAACGAACCGACTGCGGCCGCCATCGCCTACGGCGCAGCCGACGCCAAAGCCGAAAAGTCGCTGGTCGTGTTTGACCTGGGGGGCGGCACGTTTGACGTGTCGGTCGTCGAACAATTCGAGGGGACATTAGAAGTGCGGGCCTCCGCCGGGGAAGTGTTTCTGGGGGGGGAGGATTTCACCAATGCCCTGGTCGCGCGCGTGCTGGAATCAAAGGGGCTGGTGTTTGAACGCGTCGAAGCGGAAGCTCCGCGACTTGTGTCGCGTCTGCGGCAGGAATGCGAGCAGGCCAAGAAGCGACTCAGCAGTTGTGCCGAGACGACGGTCCGCCTGCCGAATGCACAAGGAGAATTTCCCGGCCAAGCCCCCGTAATCACCATCACCCGCAGTGATTTCGAACGCTGGACGACGCACATCCTGAATCGCATCGACATTCCGATCCGTCGCGCGCTGGGAGATGCGAAGCTCTCGAAAGACGATGTTCACGATCTGGTACTCGTGGGAGGGGCGACCCGCATGCCCCAGGTAGTCGACCGGCTGAAATGGTTGTTCGGGCGAGATCCGGTCTGTCGGCTCAATCCGGATGAAACCGTGGCCTTAGGCGCGGCGGTGCAGGCCGGACTGATCGATCGTCATGAACAAGTCGAAGAACTGGTCGTGACTGACGTCGCGCCGTTCACGTTGGGAATCGAAATCGCGCGGGACCTGGCCTCCCGGATTCGGGATGGGTATTTCATGCCCATCATCAATCGCAACACGACGATCCCCGTCAGTCGGGTCGAGCGGGTGTATACAATTCATAATAATCAGACGTACATGGAAATTCGCATTTATCAGGGCGAAAGCCGCCGGGTTGAGGGAAATCTGCTGCTCGGCAAGGTGACGGTTCAGGGGATTCCACGCGGCCCGGCCGGGCAGGCAGTCGACGTACGATTTACGTACGATTTGAATGGGGTACTTGAGGTCGAAGCCGTGGTCGTCGAAACCCAGCAGAAGGTCATGCACGTCATCACCCGGCATGCCCGGGGAATGTCAGACGCGGAATTGCAACGGGCTATTGCCGCGATGAATCGGCTGAAGACACATCCGCGAGAGGAAGCAGTCAATCGCTTTCTGCTCAGGCGGGCCGAGCGTGTGTACCAGGAATTGCCGTTGGGTGAGCGTGAGTTTCTGGATCGACTGTTGTCGGCGTTCGAAGAAGCGCTGGAAACTCAGAACGAAGAAGAAATTGTGGGGATGCGCCTGGCGTTGGAAGAGTTCTTGAATCGCGTGGACTCTTCCGGACAGGATGATCATGGCGACCAATGAGTCGGTACGCATTGACGATCTGGATGCCGTGTCGTTCATTCACGAAGAAGTGCAGGCGCTGGTGGGCATCTGCCCGAGTGAATCGGCCCCACAACCCCGCGAGGTTCTGGAATTCGTCAGTAACCGCGACTATGGCCCGAGTGCCAGCCAGCACGATGCGCTGGAACTGTTGGCCGGTCGGTACCAAGCCCGCCAAGTCGTCGAGGGTGAATGTCTGCCAGGATTCCAGCGCGCATTGGAAACGAGTCTGGCCGATCAAATTGAGCAATTCGCTTCACAATACTGGCAGATTTCTCCGGCCCAGCGGGAGCGGGACTGGTGCCGGCTGTATGGGCGTGCCGCCCTCTCGCGGTCGCAGCGCCGTCGCCTGGAAATGCTGCAGGCCGGCCTGACCGTCCCCTTGCCCCAGGGACTGCCGGAATCGCAGGCATTCGCTCCACAGATTTTCGAGATGTTGGCCCGATACATTCGATCGCCACAACGGGCTCGCAAGCAGATCCTGATGGAGTTGATCGCGCTGCACAAATCGTCCCCCAAATTGGTCCGTCGATCGGCCCGACGTGTGCTCAAAGCGAATCGGCGGCTGGCGGGATTGGCCCCCGAGTTCGTCCGGGTGGTGTACTCGCTGCGTGCCCGTTGGTTGTCGTGGGACTCGGTCCAAGTGTGGTTAGGTCGTTTGCTACGCTGGCTGGACACGAACTGGAAGATCTGGCTTACCGTGCTGGTCGTGTTGCGGGTCATCACGATGTTGCCAGAGGCCCTCCGCATGGGCAACGCTCTCCAGCAAGAAAATGCCCGGCCAGCGGATCCTCCGTTCCGAGGCGTCGAAGCGCCCAGTCCGACACAGCCGAGGCAGGAACCTGTGCCTGCCTCTCCTGAATTGCCTCGCGAGGATGAGGCGGAAACGGCGGGTACCCCATGAGGCGTAACGCGAGCAGACTGTGGACAAGCTGGCTCGCTATCATGCGTTCCCGGGTGGCGCATCCACGGTGTGGCCCGGCAGTGGCCGACAAATTCTCAGCCGGGCCTCAGCATGTCGCCTGATTCGTTACCGGAAGACCCCGCTGAGTGGCCTGAAAACCGGTTCACATTGTTTGGCCTCGATCACAACGCCACACTCCGCGATCTGCGGAAGGCGTATGCGAACCTGATTCGGCGTTTTAAACCCGAGCATTACCCGCTTCAATTCCGCCTGATACGTGAAGCGTTTGAGGCGCTGCAGATTCTCCTGGAGCAGAAGGGGCCGTCGGGGCCGGCACCCGGCCCTGAAGAAAACCCCGGCGCGGGACCTCAGTTCGGTGATTGGTCTCATTCCGAACGGCCGGTCCGTAAATTCCGCAAGGCTCCGCCGCCTGTCGAAAGGCACGACACCAACCCGCCCTCGCGTCTTTCGCGTCTGCCGGCGCTGGACGAAGCCTGGGAAAACGCCGTGCGTCAAGGGAGTGACTGGAAGCGGCTGTACCGACAGTTGGTCGAAGCGGCCAAATGGAAAATCTCGGATGAGATCTTGTACTGCCGACTGTACTGGCTGCTGCTGGCTGTGCCCAGCGTCGATCCCGTGCGAGCGCCGATCGAATGGCTGGCATTGGGGATGGAGCGCGTCGCGGAGGCGGCGCGACTGCGGGCCTTGTATGTGCGCGAACTGCAGCGTCGGCCGGAAGACGCTATACGAGAGCCGGCCGCTCGGGCGCTGGCGGCAGCCATGTCGTTCGCGGCCCGGCTTGAAGTCGCCGAGCAGCGCTGGAGTGCTCTGTATCTGCTGGACCGGCTGGATTTGATCGCAGCGGATATCACCCGGCTGCGTCCTTTGTTTCTGTCGCATCCCGCAGATTGGGTCGAACTTCTGTTGCGGGCGGTGCGCTGGCTCTGCTGGTCGAACGAGGCCAGGGCGCAGACGCTGCGGCAGAGTCTGCAGGTCGAGATTGATGAAACCAGCTCTCAGATGCCAGCTCGCCAGATCGATCTCGAACAGCACGACCTGCTGTTGATGTTGAGCGAAGAATTCCGCACTCTGACTCGAGACTGGGAAACGGCCTTTGCCAGTTACCGGTACTCGGCGGAAGCGGCCTACATGATGATCGAAATCATTCCGGACCTGTGGTTGGAGACGCCCCGGATGGCCGAGCGACTGGAGCACGTCCTGCAGATCTGGGAAGAAGATCCTGTCCAAACAATGTATGGGTTCGATGCGATCTATGCTTACCGGTCGCAGCTCGTCTGGTCGCCGGCCAGTCGATTGGAGTACCTGGTCGCCACAACAGGCCGGGAAGTGAATGTCAATCGGTACAACGCGATCAATACGATTGTGGGGGCGCTGGCCTGGAAGCCCTATCGGGAGAATCGACGCGTCTTACTGGCGGAATGCCTGACGTTTGACATCTCCGTCGAGGAGCTGA
>JAFEBR010000174.1 GCA_018242565.1 Planctomycetota bacterium
AGGTTTCGATTTCCTGCGCGTGTCCCGTGCTGCTGGTGAAATAGCGCCGCGCGTTGGTCAGACGATACGCCGATGTTCGAGGGTGTACCAGATCACGGCCAGAACGCTGACCGCAAAACCGAACATCAGGCCCCGATCGCCATTGATCAGCCAGCCGGCGACAGGTCCAACCACGAACAGCAACAACGGCAGGAATTGGCGGGGTGTACGGGGCAGCATGGTCTTCCCTTTCTGAGGTGGTCGCAGTTCGATGCGAGCGATCACGGTGGGTTCAGTGCCGAAAAATGGTGAGCAGGATTTCCATCAGGATCAGGATGATGACGACGACTTCCAGCACTTCGGTACGGTAGATCGCCACCTGATCTGAGACCGACTGGTAGATGCCCTCAAGCACGGAAATGGAACGGCGGATGTTCCGGCCCCAATCGTCGAGATGGAAACGACTGCTCAACTGCTGGAACACGCGGGCGATGTAGGGATCGCCGACCAGCGTCAAGGCGTCGCTGGCCCGCTCGAACATCTCATTCATTTCCGCTTTCAATTCACGCAGACCTCGCAGCCTGCGGGCGTGAGTCTGCCAGATCGGAAGCCGGGTATGGGCCAGTTGATGAATCAGATCGTACGCCGTCTTGAGACGCGAGTCGAGACGCTGATCAATGTGGCGGAATTCCAGCAGTTGCAGATTGGCGAAGGCAATCGTTTCGAGGACTTCCGCGCATTCCGAATCAACAACGACGGCGGCCGCCCAGTCGGTGATGATCAAGTCCTGGGGACTGTAGCTGGATCGCAACCTGAGGGCTTCGGCGATTTCGGTCTCACTCAGCGGGCCGGCTTCCAGGTGGACCAGGCCGGCCAGCCAATGCGGGTATTGGGCGAGTAACTGCTCTGGCGAGGGCTGTGTCGACTGCGGCAACAACTGAAAGACGAAATACTCCTCTGACAGATCGGCCCATTCCTGATGGACGATCGCGTCGCGCAGCTGATCGAAAATCGGTCGACAGGCTTCGCGTCCCGCGGCGATAAACACCGTGGGATCGGCCAGCTCGCCTGCCAGACGGGTCAATTCTTCAGGATGCAGTCGAAAATCACACTGAAATGCCAGGCTGGCCGCACCAAAGTCAAACAACATCAGATCCGCCGACACGACGGTCCGCCCGACAATGGGGACAGGAATCTCGACCGCCGGCAGGGGAAACCTGAGAGGTGGCGACTGGTAGGCAATGGAGGGGGGCGTGCGCAGACGCCGGGGCAGATTATGCAGTTCGGCCGGCAACAAGCGCCGGGCATGATCGAGGTCGACTTCTTCTCCCCAATCGAAGGCCACAAAAATATGCAGAACCCCCGCGTAGGGGCCGGCAGCGTTGTGGCTGCCGTCAGCCAGGATGTGGACCATCGATCATTCCGAACAGCGCAGTGTCAGGCACAGTTCCGGCCTTTAGCGCGGGATTCGCGGCAGCGGGTTGCAGAGAGAATCCTCCTCCGGCGCGGCTTTCAGAAAGTCGAGCTCGTAAACGTCGACTTCCTCGGCCACCGTTTCCGTTGCGGCGTGGGTCATGTTCTGGCCGCAGCAGCACGGAACCGGATCATCGGATTCAGCGCGAACCACTCGGCCACAGCCTTGGCAATGGTACAAAGTGCGATTTCGCGTTTTCATGATCCTCTCCTCAGGCCGCGCTTGACTGCAAACCCGTCGCGCGCGGTCAGCACGGCCGGGATCGTTCCAGCGGGTTCAAAAAATAAAGCCTTCGGCACCGGACAGGCCGAAGGCTCTCATAGCCTCGAATTGCGAACCCCTCGCGAGTCCGCCTGTGTTATCACTCAGGTCTACCACTCTGATTTGAGTGAGTCAATACGTCCTTTTTTGATATGAGCAAGGGATTGTCAAACATCTTTCAATTCATCGGCAGTTGACCCTGCTCGACTGCAAGCAGACGTTCGCGTGGTCCTGGCTGCCGTCAGGTCAGTTCGTCGCCGAAGTCCCCGCCGGGAAATCTGTCGATCGTGAGGCCCGAACGATCTGGTCATGACCGACGGGTCATCCGGGCAGTTTGTAGAAACACGGACAGCCACCCAACATGGGTGGCTCGGTTTCCAGATACTGATCATTGCCGTCCGGCCTCGTGTGCGTGCGAATCGCGGTTCCCCAATGGCAGGATGCGAAGGGTCGGTTCGTGAAGACAATCGCGAACACGCCACATCACCACGTATTTGCGAAGTTCGCCCTCGGGCACGAGGCCGCCTCTGACTTGTCAGGAGTTTACCATCCTGTCTCCGTTAGGCTGTTGGGATTCGTGTCCTGCGGCCTTCCTTGCCGCGTCTCATTGAATCCTTCCATCAATTCCTACGCTGGGGCCCAGGGCACTGTGGGAGAATTCAACGGAAATCGGATGGCGTTGTCGTAAAAAGAACCCGGGAAGGGCCGAGTTGGCCGCAAAGTCCGGCTCCCGCGTGATTTAGAACTAGTGCCCGGTTGGCCCGCTGCACCACGCCTGTTTTCAGATCGACCGAGTTTTTGGTCAATTGATTCTAGAACACAAACATCACGCCATCGACTTCGCCGATGCGCTGGTAAATGGCAAGCACTTCCCACGAACTGCGAACTTCGGGTTCGATGGTGACCGAGACATGACGTCCGGCGGCCGTTTCGCGCACATGATACGGCGGGTCGATATCGTGTTCGAGTTGTTCACGAATCGCCGCGACAATGCGTGCCACGAATCCCCCCTCCGGGCGACCGATGGCTTTGAAAATGTACGGGCCTGGAAACCGATGTGTACGGTCGAGCAACTCGGCAGAGGGAAGGCTGTCCATTGAGGATCCTGCGGCTGTCGGGGTTCCATAATCCCTGCAGGCCATCGAATGGCGCAGGCACTTCGGGTATTATACCCGACGGTTTTGGAGACGGATATCAGATCCGCGGATTTGTGGTGCGGCCCTTGGTCCAGTGCGGTGAGTTCCACGACATGGCACGTGCGGGACAGGCCGTTCGATTGGCGATCGCCATGTCGCGAAGATCTGTGGAACAGGCCTCGCCGGGCCAGGTTGGCCGTGCGGTCGCAAAACGATAAAGGACGGTATGACAGAGACGTGGACGGTACTTGCCAGCGGCAGCGGCGGAAACACCAGTCTGCTGACGATCGGGCAGCAGGGACTGCTGGTTGATCTGGGGCTGGGGCCCCGGCAATTCGAAAACCGCTTTCGCAGCGTCGGCTTCGCCTGGGATCGGGTGCGGGCCGTCGTACTGACTCATGCTCATGCCGACCACTGGCATGATTCCGTCTGGTCAAAGCTGATCGAACATCGCATTCCGTTTTACTGTCACGCGAGTCACGTCCGCGCCATTCAATTGGCCAGTCGCAGATTTCCCGAGGTGTTGCTGGCCGGCCTGGTGAGAAACTACACACAGAACCGGCCCTTTCAGCCGCTGCCCGGCGTGCGGTGTCGGGCGTTCCCCGTCAAACACGATGGCGGACCGACATTCGGATTCCGGCTGGAAGACGACACAAATTCTGCGGGAGTTCCCGCTTGGGCTGTGGGCTATGTGGCCGACCTGGGGACCTGGGATCGGTCCGTCGCGTTGGCTCTGGCCGATGTCGATCTGCTCGCCGTGGAATTCAACCACGATGTCGATCTGCAGCGGGCCAGCGGCCGCGCGCGGTGGTTGATTAATCGTGTGCTCAGTGACGTGGGGCACCTCTCGAATCTGCAGGCGGGGCAACTGGTCGACGAGTGTCTGCGCCTGTCCCGTTCGGTGCGCATGCAGCATCTCATTCAGTTGCATTTGAGTGGCGAATGCAATCGGCCTGACCTGGCGCAGGCGGCGGCTCGCGCGGTCATCGCGCCGTTGGGGTGGCCCATTGAACTGCACACGGCGGAACAAAATCAACCGGGGCGCACGATTTCTCTGACCCGGCCGCGGGGATTATTCAGCGCCGAGGCACTGCAGGGGCTGTCGCCAGCACCGCGCGCCACCCACAAAGTGTGAATGCGTCCGCCGCTGGCAGGCAGGTGCTCTGCAGGTGACCACTGTTGACATCGCCCACTGTCAAAAATCGAGTTCCATCAGGTCTTCGCCTAAAGTCACATTCGGAAAATACCGGCGGATGGTTTCGATGCCGATGGGGTCGTCTTCGGGGTGCTGCGGATCGATGTGCGCGACCACCAGCCGGCCGACTCCCGCCTCGCGGGCCGTTTCCCCCACCGCGGTGGCGTAACTGTGTCCCGACTCGGTGGCCAGCGTCAGGTGACCGTCGGGAAAGTTGCATTCGTGGATCAGCAGATCAACGCCCCGAATGAAGTCGATGTAGGTCCGATCGGCAATCGTGTCGGTGATGTACGCCAGCGATTTCCCGGGCCAGTCAATGCGATAGCCCAGTGATCCACCAGGATGATTCAGACGGCAATGCGTCAACACCCCCGCACCCCCGACCGGGATACGGTCGGCCAGTTCGACGTATTCGAAGCCGGGCAGGATGGGGAACACCAGTTCTGAAAACAGGTGCTTCTGAACCGCTTCCAGGTACTGGGGCGCACTGTGAACACGGACGCGGTCGACCTGCTTCTTCAGCATGGGCACCAGAAAAAAGGTCAGCCCGGCGATGTGATCGAGGTGGGCATGCGACAGAAAGATGTCGAGTTCCCGCGTCTGCATTCGCTGGGGCACCCGAAAAAACGACGTCCCGGCGTCAAAGATCAATCCCAATTCGGGAATCATGACACAGGCTGTATGTCGCCGCTCGTTCGGGTGATAGCCTCCCGTCCCCAGCAAGACGATTTTCATATCAACTCAATTTGCGAGAGCGAATCCAATCCGTATGGAACGTTCCCGGCTTATCGGTCCGTTGATACGTGTGGGCCCCGAAGTAATCGCGCTGGGCCTGCAACAGGTTGGCGGGCAGGCGTTCACGACGATACCCGTCGAAGTACGACAGCGCGGCAGAGAAGGTCGGCACAGGCAACCCGAGTGCAACTGCCTGCGACACCACGTGCCGCCAGCTCGGTTCCGCTTTCCGAATTGCCGCGGCGAAGAAGTCGTCGAGCAGCAGGTTTTCGAGTTTCGGATTCTTGTCGAAGGCGCGTTTGATGTCTTCCAGGAACCGGGCACGAATGATGCAACCGCCGCGCCACAGCAACGAGATGTTGCCGTAGTTCAAGTCCCATTTGAATTCTTCTGCTGCCGCCGCCATCTGGACGAAGCCCTGGGCATAGCTGCAGATCTTTGAAGCGTACAGTGCCTGGCGGATGTCTTCGATGAATTTGGCGCGGTCGCCCGAATAGAGTCGGTTCGTCGCCGGAAAGACCTTAGAGGCACGGACACGGGCCGGTTGCTGCGACGACAGGCATCGGGCAAACACGGCTTCGGTGACCAGCGTCGTGGGAACGCCCAGGTCGAGCGCATGCTGGCTCATCCATTTACCGGTTCCCTTCTGTTGTGCGGTATCGAGAATCTTGTCGACCAGTTCACCCGGGCCATCCGGATCAGCAACCGTGAAGATGTCTCGCGTGATTTCGATCAGGTAGCTTTCGAGGTCCCCCTTGTTCCAGGTGTCGAAGACGCGATACAGCTCCTGGTTGCTGAGTCCCAGGGCGTTCTTGAGGATCGAATAGGCTTCGCAGATGAGCTGCATGTCGCCGTATTCGATGCCATTGTGGACCATCTTGACGTAGTGGCCGGCTCCGGCGGGACCCACCCACTCGCAGCAGGGGATGTCATGGTTGGGCCCGACTTTGGCGCTGATCTTCTGGAAGATGTCCTGCACGTGCGGCCAGGCGGGGGCTGAGCCCCCCGGCATGATGCTGGGGCCTTTCAGCGCGCCTTCTTCGCCCCCGGAAACACCTGTTCCCAGGAATAACAGGCCGGCTTTTTCGACTTCCACGGTCCGGCGGTTCGAATCGGGAAAATAGCTGTTCCCCCCGTCGATCAGAATATCCCCCGGGCTCAAATGGGGCTTCAGTTCATTGATCAACTCGTCGACCGCCGGTCCGGCTTTGACCATCATCATGATCTTGCGCGGAGATTTCAGGCTGGCCACGAGTTCCGGAATCGAATGGGCCCCGGTCAGTTTCTTGCCCGGATTACGTTTGATGAAGTCATCGACCTTGCTGACGGTCCGATTGAATACCGCGACGTGGAAACCACGGCTCTCCATGTTGAGGACGAGGTTTTCACCCATGACCGCGAGGCCAACCAGACCGATGTCGCATGTAGGCATATTCGGAATTCGCAATTCGAGGACCGGTTTCGAAATCAAGACGAGGGGACTTGATTGTGATGAATTCCCGGTCCACTTTCCAGTGCCGGGAAACGGGCTGGGACTGACTGTCGCAATCCCCGGCGAGCTGTTTCCCAGGGGCACTGAAAATGTGTCCCGACAGGCTCAGGGGCTCAAACGGCAAGCCTGTTCGTCAAAATCGTAAAAATCTGCGGGTTTCACCGGATCTGATTCCCCTTGGGAGAAAGCCAGGGGGCCGGATATAATCTGCCCGCCGGGTGTGCGAAACGAAGATCGCGATTGTCAAATGTGGCAGCCACTCGTGTGCGCAAGGATGATTCTTACGGGAGTGATTTGGGTCTCCCGATTCGTTCAAGTTGTGACCGAGTGAAATGGATTTCCAGTCGACAACCTGGTGGCGCCGGTGCCCCTGGACCGTGGCAGGCTGCACCCTGGCCCTGATGCTGGTGGGACTCACCGGCATTCATCGCGGTGACGAACTGGCCCACGCGGGCGAATTCTTCTCGAAGCAGGTCGTCTGGATCATTTTGGGAGTGCCGGCCCTCATCCTGGCCATGGTCGTACCCTATCGTTCGTTACGGCACTCCAGCTACTTGTGGCTGGCACTCAGTGTCTTCCTGCTGGTCATCGTCTACTTCTTTCCGGCGAAGTGGGGATCACGTCGCTGGGTTCCGTTGGGCATCATGAATTTTCAGCCATCGGAACTCGCCAAGCTGGCCTGTATTCTGGCGCTGGCTCGGTATCTCATGTACCGCGAGAATTACCGCCACCTCACCGGTCTGGTCGTCCCCTTTCTGATCGCGCTGGTTCCGATGGGATTGATTCTCAAAGAACCGGATCTCGGGACGTCCTTGCTGTTTCTGCCGGTCCTGTTTGCCATGTTGTTCGCTGCCGGAGCACGGCTGACGCACCTGGCCATGATCGGAGTGCTGGGCCTGTTGGTGTCGCCGGTGTTCTGGATGGGCATGAGCGCCGAACAGAAGTCACGGGTGACGGCCGTCTTTTTGCAGCGTGATGGTGGTCCGGCTCCCCCGGGGGATGGGTACCATCTGCACCAGTCAAAGCAGGTGCTGGCTCTGGGGGGAACGGTCGGCAGCGAATTCGCCGGGACCACGGTCGAAGATCCCCTCGCTTATCACCTGCCTGCCTGCCGAACCGACTTCGTGTTCTGCATGGTGGGTGAACGCTGGGGACTGGCCGGGACGTTGACCGTTCTGGTTCTGTACCTGGTGTTGTATGGACGAGGCCTGTGGATCGCCGCGGCGACCCGGGAACCGTTCGGCAGGCTGGTCGGAGTCGGTATTGTCGCTCTGCTGGCGACACAGACGGTCATTAATATTGGGATGACCGTGGGTCTCATTCCGATCACGGGGATTACACTCCCGCTGTTAAGTTACGGGGGCTCGAGCCTGTTGTTTACCTGTCTGGCGCTGGGGCTGCTGATGAACATTGCCATTCGCCCGGGTTACGAGATTCGGGGTGAACCCTTCCGGTTCGGCGCAACAGGTTGAGCCGTCGCGCGATGGCTGGCCCGTTCGGCCCAACCCGGGCCGATTCAAACCGGTAACGATGGTTCGTCGCGTCTGGTTGAGGGATGGGCCACCAATTCAATAAGGGCCGTCGACCAGTCGCTGGGAAATCCACCACAAGTTGCCGAAGGCATCTCGCACGCCCCCCTGCCGGTCGTTGTAGGGCATGTCGGCGACTGCCATGATTTGGGTGGCGCCCGCTGCGATGGCCCGTTGCATGGCCTCGTCGGCATTGGCGACGTACAGATAGTACGATGCGGGCATGGCGGGGAATTCCGGCGAGGCTTCACTGACCATCACCGTCGAGGTTCCCAAACGGACCTGAGCATTGGCAATACGATCGCCGTCGGTATGCCGCAGGATCTCTACACCTCCCAGGCCGGCGACAAGAAAGTTCAAGAAGCGGTGGGCATCATTGACGAAGAAATAAGGAGTCACGGTATTAAAGCCGGGAGGAATTCGCATGGTGACTCCTGTTCAATGGACACCTGGAAGCCGCTCGTGAGGCTCGGCGAGGGCTCGCTTCAAGACGAAGTGGCGCCGGGAACATACCGTTCGCTGCAGAGGACTTCAAGTTGGGGGGCCAGAGCCTTCAAGCAGATGCGCATCGAACGGCTCCTGAGGCAACGGCTTGATCAGGGTTTCCAGAAGTCCGGCAGGTTGGATCGCGTCTCGGCGACAATTTCCCGGATCGCGCGCCGCTCGGGGGCGGATAATTTGTCAAACGGGGCTGCAGGATTGTCCGCCGACAAAATGTCCCAAAGCCGACGGAAGATCTGCAATCGCACGGGTTCCGGCAATTGTTCAAACGCTGCGGTATAGATCAGGTAGCTCAACCGGTACTTGAAGAGCCGAGTTTCCAGGTCGAATTGCCGCAGCGAGCGTCCCTGCTTGTCGTGTGGACCCAGTTTCGTGAACCAGGTCTCGTAACCGGTGCTGCCCAGCACGGGGTTTTCGAGCGGGGGTTCCTGGGCGAACAGCAGATACCGCACCAGGTCTTCCAGGGAGCTGGGGACGGGCTCTTCATCTTTTCGAAACTGGTACTCGTAATTGACTCGGGTCAGCAGGTTATGGCCATGGGTCTGGTGTTCGTGGACCAGCAGTGCCACCACATCGCTGTGCGCGACCGGGTATTTTTTGGCGTCAATCCGGCGCGGCAGATCGACCGTCCGGCCAGGTCCCTCTCGATTTCGCTCATAACCGATCAAGTCGGCTGCTGTGGACAGATTGCCCTGATGAGGCAAATCTCCAAAATCGCCGGTCACGTAGAATCCGCCCCAGCGTTGTGCGAACGGAGTTTCGTGGGTGATCCGCGAATGGCCGCGGGTGGGATTGCCATCGGCGTCGGTCAGAAACGAGCGCACGAGATGCCCCGGCACGCTGAGAGCCTGGCTGGAGGCATGGCACAACAGGCAACTGTCTTCGCGCGCGAAACGCACGGGGCGATCCGACTTCTGCGACAGCGTAAAGAACACCGCACCCTTATGAGGATCGACACTCGAGATTTCCAGAAAGGGAGCTCCGGGCACAAACCCGACATACACGGTGTCGTTGAAGTACAGCGCTCGAGGATTCTGAGGCGAGATGATTCTCGCGTTCACGGAATTTTTGGCGAAAACGAGCATCTGGGAATTCGGGCTGATGCCCAGCGATTTGAGCAGCGCAGGCAAATAGCCGGTCTGGTGCTCGGTGTCGTAATCCAGGCGGATTTTGCCCAGATCCAGTTGCTGCTGTAACTCGGAAATCGGGTCGGCCAGTTCTTCACTGAAGTAATTGATCGGCGCCTGCCGGTAAGGAAACGGATCCGCGGCACAGGCTGTCGTTTCGAGACAGCAGGCCAGCCAGGCGATGCTGCTGCAGAGTCCTGCGGTTGCCAGCGCCCTCCCGACGCGCTCCCTGCGTGTGCTGACGGGGGCCGAGGGCTCGACAATTGATCGGGAGGAGCATTGCCGTGTGGGCGTAATGTCCGGCGTCGGTGAGTGCTGCATGTCCCGCATTTTACGTCACGGGAGCAGGTGCTGGCGAGCAACCAGGACTGAATCGGCTGGTCGCAAACGCCATGCCGACGGTGGTTGCAGAGCGTCGATCGGTCGACGCCCCAACCTTTGGGGCCGGCTGTCGGTGGGGTGCAGGACCCTGAATTTTACTCGAATCGACTGGGGGAAGAATGTAAACTCGAATTCTTCCGTTTCTTACATCGAGGAGTCGTACACCATGATCAAGCGTTCGTCGATCACATGGCAAATCATCATGCTGGTGATTTCGCTGTTGATGACGATTTCGCTGCTGGTCATCTGGATTGTCAATAATGCGGCCACGAATCACTGGTTCCTGCTGACGATCGGAACCGTCTTTCTGCTGTTGATTCTGGTGTGCGTCATTGTTTACTTCTTCTGGGGTTTCAAAGAATACCGGTTGAATCACCGGCAGGCCAATTTTATCGACAGTGTCACCCATGAACTCAAATCGCCGCTGGCCTCGATCAAGCTCTGTCTGCAGACTTTGCAGATGCGGCCGATGTCACCGGACCAGCAGCAGGAGTTCCTGAAATGGGTGATGGAAGACGTCCAGCGTCTGGACGCGTTGATCGACCACCTGTTGGCGGTGGCCCGCATTGATCACGCGGATCGCAGCGAACCGATTGGCGATATTCCCATGGATTCGCTGCTGGCCAAGTGTGCGGTCGAAATTCGCCGACGCTACGATCTCGAAACTGACCAGATTCGCCTGGAGGTCCCTCCCTGCGTCGTTCAGGGACGCCCCCGTGACCTCGAAATGGTTTTTCTCAACCTGCTCGACAATGCGGTCAAATATGGGGGGAAAAAGCCCCAAGTACTGGTGCAGGCATCGAAACGAGGCCCCGAGCGGCTGTTGATTCGCGTGGCGGATAACGGGAAAGGAGTGCATAGCGAACTTCGGGGCAAGATTTTCCAGCGGTTTTTCCGGGGTGGCTCAGAACTGGAACGGACCACGAAGGGGACCGGTCTGGGGTTGTACATCGTGAAGACGCTGGTCGGCCGCATGAAAGGAAAAATCGCCGTCCATAATCGAGGTCCACTGGGCGGGGCCAATTTCGACGTCGAACTGACCGGACGCCTGGGGTTGGCCACGGTCAAGACCGAGCCCCCTTCAGAGACGTCGGCCCACGCGACCAGTAAGTCTGCCGTGACACCGACCGCAGGAGCCCCGGCATCATGAATCCCAAAGAACGCATTTTGATTGTTGAGGATGAGCGGCATATTGGCGTACCTCTCAAATTCAATTGCGAAGCCGAAGGCTACGAGGCCCGGCTGGTTGAAGATGGCCCTTCGGCGATCCGGTTGTTTGAAAACGATCCCCAGGCCTTTGATCTGGTGATTCTCGACCTGATGCTGCCGCACATGAGCGGGTATGCCGTCCTCGAAAAACTGCGGTCAGCCAAAATCTACGTCCCGGTGCTCATTTTGACCGCGCGCACTTTGACCGAAGACAAAGTCCGCGGTTTCGAATCGGGCGCCGATCGGTATATGACCAAGCCCTTTGAGCTGCCCGAACTGCTGGCGCAGGTTCGCAGTCTCCTGCTGCGCCACAGCCAGGTTCGGGGCACTGCGACAGTGGCCAAGGCCGCCCCCGATGTCCTGCAGTTCAACGGCGCGACCATCAATGTGGCCACCCACGAAGTGACCGTGCGGGGTGAGGCCCGATCGTTGACTCCGCTCGAGATCAAGCTGGTCAAATACTTCTTCGAGAACGATGGAATTGTTCTGACGCGGAATCAGTTGCTGGACAATGTCTGGGGACTGGATGCCTCTCCCACCACGCGGACCGTCGACAACTTTATTGCGAGACTGCGACAGCACTTCGAAATCGACCCGGCGAATCCCCGTCATTTTCTATCGGTGCGCGGGGTGGGCTATCGGTTCGTGGCGCATCCCGACCGGGATGCAGGAGAATCGACCACCGAGTCGGCGACGACTCAGAATGTGTGAGTCGCAGTGTTCGAACGGCCGATATTTCGACATTTCCCTCTGCATCTCTGGTATCGCGCGCGGCCCCTATGGACCTGCTCAGGTGACGCACGCAGGGGCTTGAAATCAATCTGGGGCAGGGCTAGCATCAACAGCACACCCCGCGGCCAGCCTGTGATTTGGAGAGAATTCTGTTTCCAGAAAAGGACCGCACGATGACACGACATTCGATTTCTCGGTTCGTTCGCAAAACCGCGGCCACTGGCGCTCTGTTGCTCGCTGTCGCGGGACTGGCCGCCGCTGCAAAAGGCTCTGGCATTCTGTTCCCCGACTGGTCGAAGCCCACCAAGGGGACGTATGAAGCCCCGGCGGGTGAAGTGGGGAAAAAGGTGGCAGCCGATCAGCCCTGGAGCGTGACCACGGTCACCTCGTCGATTATGGGCAAGCCCGTCGAAGGTAAAACGACTTCGGTGGTGGGTGAAGTGATCGATCTGTCGTGCTATCTGCAGGTCGGCAAGCACGGCGACAAACACCGCGATTGTGGTCAGAAGTGTGTCCGTAACGGTCAGCCGGTCGGTCTGCTTACGGCCGATGGTTCGGTGTTCATGCTGATTGATGAAGAACATGACCCTCGCCGCGACGGGATGACCGAATTCCGCAAGCAGGCCGTCGACCTGATGGCCCACGTGGTGACGGTGCATGGTACGGTGACGGAAGTGGACGGATTGAAGGCGCTGTACGTTCAGGGCTCGATTAAGAAATAACCGACCCGATCTGGTCTCGATCTGGCGGACACACCCGAGAACGAACCGTTCTCGGGTGTGCGCATTTCCCTGCCCGGCATTCCCACCTCCCGAGGATCCCACCATGTATCGGAACCGCATGTTGCGTGTGAGCATTCCCCTGGTCGCAGCCATTTTGATCGGCGGCCTGCTGTGGTTGCCCAGTTTGGCAGCCGAGCCGGAACAGGCCCCCAAACCCCCTGTTGGCCTGCCCCCGGTGCAGTGGCCCGAAGACAATCTTTATTCGGCAGCAAAAGTCGAACTGGGGCGCGCTCTCTACTTCGACAAACGGCTCTCGAGCGATTCGACCGTCTCCTGCGCCTCGTGCCATGCGCCCGACAAGGCGTTCACCGACAATGCCCCCGTTTCGACAGGAATCAAAGGGCAGAAGGGGGGGCGTAGTGCTCCCACGGTCATTAATCGGGCCTACAGCACGCTGCAGTTCTGGGACGGCCGCGCTCCGACGCTGGAAGCCCAGGCCGTCGGGCCGATCGCCAATCCGATCGAAATGACCAATGAGAAAACCGCCGACGCTGCCTACGCGGCCGTCATCAAACGCCTGGACGGCATTCCCGGTTATGTCCAACTGTTCGAGAAGGCCTTCGGTTCCAAAGAGATCAGTGTCGATCGTATCGGCAAGGCGATTGCCACTTTCGAACGTACGGTACTCTCCGGTAATTCGCCGTATGATCGCTACATGCTCAACCCCAGTGACAAATCAGCGCTCAATGAGAGCCAGGTTCGGGGCATGAACGTGTTCTTCAACAAGGCGGCCTGCGACAGTTGCCATCTGGGGTTCAATTTCACCGACGGTTCGTATGCCAACATCGGTATCGGAATGGACAAGCCCAACCCCGATCTGGGCCGGTTCGTCGTCACGAAAAAAGAAGAGGATAAAGGGGCCTTCAAGACACCCACTTTGCGGGAAATTGAGCATTCCGGTCCGTACATGCACGATGGCAGCCTGAAGACCCTGGAAGAGGTCGTCGAACATTACGACAAAGGGGGCATTAAGAACCCACAACTCGATCAGCGGATGAAGCCGTTGAACCTCACCAGGCAGGATAAGGCCGACCTGGTCGCATTCCTGAAGGCGTTGAGCGGCCAGGGTTGGCAGCAGATCAGTGCCCCGGCCAAGTTCCCGGAATAAACTCTCGGCGCCGGGGGTATGACGGATTTTCGCGAGCGGGGGACCTGTGTCCTCCGCTCGTTTTCATTTGGAACCCCAGCCGGCAGCGGGCTGAGAGTCGCCTGGCCGTCGCTCATTTTCGTGTTTTCCACGGCATACGGTAGCCATGCGACGTTGGCGGAAGGTACCATCGCTGATGTCGTTCTGAGCACAAAGAATCTGTCATTTCGAAAGCGAGATTTGCCCATGGATCGAAATATGATGTACGCCGGCACGGCTATCGTGATGGCTGGGTTGTTGGGATTCAGTTGGGGAAAAGGGGGCAACGGGGTTCGGGCTGACGATGCGAAGCCGGTCGCCGGTGAAATCGCTCTGGTCGACATTGCCAAGGTGTTCACTGCGCATAAAGGCATGCAGGGCAAAAGCGACGAACTCAAGCGCGAAGCCGAGCGTGTCAGCAAAGACATGCAGGAATTGCAGGCCTCAGGCCAGAAACTCCAGGAGCAGTACAACAAGGCCAAGAAGGGTTCGGCGGAAGCCAAGGAAGTCGAACAGGAAATCAAAAAGGCCCGCGATCAGTTCGCGACGTTGCAGCAGGAACAACGCCGACTGCTCGAGACGAACGCCGAGCACCTGATGGCGACCTACGAGGCCATCAACAATGAAATCGCCCGAATCGCCGAGGCTCGCGGCTACAAGCTGGTTCTGAATTTCACACTGGAACCAGTCGTTGACGTGAAGGATCCGCAGAAGCGCCAGGTCGTCCTCAATCGTCAGGTCCTCTATCAGAACAGCCTGGATATTACCGACGACGTCATTTCCGCGTTCAATTAACCGGTTCGTCCTGTAGCATTTCAATCACATTCCCCGCGATGTCCGACGTGTAGCATGACCGTGTTCCATCGCGGTGTGTCTTCAGAGGCCCAAACGTCGCGGCTTGCGGGTGTCGGAAGGCGATGTGAGGTGGATGTTGTTCGGGCAGGACAAACGCCAGTCGCAGGTTGGCAAATTCCAGCATGGCCCAGGTGGCATCTTCGTACGTCACGGCACAACGGAACTGTTGTCGGTACCAGGAGACCGCCTGAGCCACATCGCTGACCGGGATGGCGATGTGATCGATCCGATCGCAGGCAATCGAGTCGCTCTGTTTCGGCGGTTGTCGTGTCTCGCTCCACCCACGAGCGACAATGATGCCAAACGGGATCCACCAGATCAGATCATTGGTCACATTGATCAGGCCAGCAGACCACGGCAGGTCGCCCTGCAGTGCCGCCTGGATGAATCCGATCGGGCCGAAGATCTTTCCCAGCAGCCCCACAAAGACGATCGGCCACAATTTCAAGGGCTCGCCGGCCGCCAGGTAATAGCCTATGCCGTAGACACCGACGATCATTCCGATGCATTGCCAGAGTTGGGGAATGGGCTGGGGTGGGAAGTGCAGCAGTTCCAGGGTTCTGGCCGGGAACAGAATGACTGCGGTTCCCCAGGCGAGGTTATACGCGGCGGCGGCCCACAAGGTGTACGTCATCCACAGGGCGCTCTGGCGTGGCGTTGGTTTTGGTGTCAGGGCCGCGCGGGGGGACGTGGTTGAATTTTCCATGTGACAACTCCTGTCGAAATCGAATTAGGCACGCCGGCGTGGCAGAATGGTTCCCAGTCCACCATCGACCCCCAGAATCTGGCCGGTGATCCAGTTGTTGTGGGGATCGAGCAAGAAGAATAGAGCCCGCGCGACGTCCTCAGGTTCACCCAGTCGGCCGAGTGCGTGCATCTGGGTCGACGCCTCGGCTGAGGGAGGCGATTCCCAGAGCCGGCGGGTCATTTCGGACTTCACCAAACCTGGGGCGACTGCGTTAAAGCGGATGCTGGACGATGCGTAGGTGGCGGCGGCTGAACGCACCAAGCCTTCGATTCCAGCCTTCGCAGCGGCGATGGCTTCGTGATTTGCCAGGCCGATTCGAGCAGCCGCGGTCGACACAAACGCCACCGAGCCCCCGGTCTGTCGCATCGTTCGGGCCGCGGCGCGCACGATCGCGAAGGCCGAGAAGAGATTGGTCGTCAGGACCTGCTGCCATTCCGTATCGCTTGTCGTATGCGCCGGTTTCAGCAACACCGAGCCCATGCAGTTGGCGACGCCATCCACGCCACCCCAGCGCTCGCCGATCTGAACGAAGCACTGTTCGATGGTCGAGGCATCCCCGGCCTCGACGACACCATGGGGCATGCCCAACTCTTCCGCGAGGGCTTCGAGGCGGTCGCGATTCCGGCCGGCCAGCAACACCTGGGCGCCACCGGCCACCAGGAGTCGGCTCAGAGCGGTGCCGATCGCGCCCGTCGCTCCGAAGACCAGGATGCGTGAGGATTCCATGGTCGCTCCTATCGGCTCGAAGTCAGAGGGATGGGTTCGATGCCAGAGTCACAGACCGCGTCTGCTCGGGGGTGATCAACACCCGCGTGCGCGGCACATGTGGCACACGGCCGGGGAGAGCCTGTCATCTCGCCATCGATTTCACTGCCGCAGTGTTCGCAGGCCCAGCCGCGTTGCACTAATAACGAAATCCGCATCACCA
The DNA here is from genome assembly GCA_018242565.1 of Planctomycetota bacterium. Taxonomy (GTDB): domain Bacteria; phylum Planctomycetota; class Planctomycetia; order Planctomycetales; family Planctomycetaceae; genus JACQFH01. The sequence continues at coordinate 16,191 of JAFEBR010000174.1, forward strand.
GATCACCCATGATATCTCCTGTGACCGTATCCCGGTCCCCTGTGAGATCGTTTTGATAAAACTCTGCCGAACGCTGTTCGCTCGAACTTGGCGATGAGGGCACTCAGATTCGCGCGTCATGCCCTCGTCGCAGACTGGTCAACTGGAAGCAGCACAGGCCTCCGAGATCGCCTGTTCGACCAGGCAACACCAGGCCGTGTACAGCACCAGGCCACCTCGCAGTGTCCAGGCCACCGTCCTGATCCAGTTCGTGCGGACCAGCCACTGATGGGCCAGGGGTGAGAAGCCTTGAGCCAGGATGCCGTGTTGCGGGACGGACAACGTGGCGGTGGCGAGCCAGGCAGCCACCAGTAGCACGACCCCCAGCCAGAACGGGGTGAAAACCTGCGCTGGCAGCGATTGCCAGGCCAGTGCCACGGTCGAACCCGCCTCGGCCAGCATCAATGGGCCCACGACCCAGGTCGTCCCCCTCTGATTCAGTGCCGCGTATGTCGCCGATTCCTGCGGGCCGACAATCGACATCAAGGGATAGTGGACGATCTGTACAAACCAGATGATTCCCACCATGCAGATCGTCGAGAACACGGAAACGGCCCAAAGCCCTGTCATAGGCGCACCTGTGGAAATCCTCTGAGAAGTCACCTGTTGTCGGTCGCGTGTCCCGGCAACAGCGACTGGATCGTGGTTGTGTCCGCCAACATGATGACCCGGGGGCTCCCTGCCACCCGGGTCATGAAATCACGCCAGACCAAAAAACCGGCGATCTCGCGTGAGTCTAAGTTTGTCATCGTGCCAGCGAGCAGAACCTCTCTAGTCGACACCCGGCGAGATTAGTGACGGCGAGTCGAACGCACCGTGTAGTACATCACCTGCCCGGTGGTCGGGCAGACATACGCCACTGGCTGACTGGGCTGATGCACGGCAGCACCAGCCGCTTTGGCCGGCGAGGCCGGCGGCAACAACACGGCATCGATCACGTGAATAACGCCGTTGGCAGCGTCGATGTCGGTCTTGACGAGCTTCGATTTGCCGACTGACGCTTGACCTTCGTGAAGAGTGACCGACAGCGGCGACCCCTGCAGCGACTTCACTTCTTTCCCTGACAGCAAATCGGTGGAGTAATACCGACCCGACACCACATGGTACTTCAGAATGCTGGCGAGCTTGTCTTTGTTTTCGGGTTTCAGCAGCGATTCGACAGTCCCCTTGGGCAGGGCGGCGAAGGCGTCGTCGGTCGGAGCGAACACGGTCAAGGGCTTGTCACCTGCCAGCGCGTCGACCAGGCCAGCGGCTTTGGCCGCGGCGAGCAAGGTCTTGAAGATGCCGGCTTTGTCAGCCACCGTGGGGATCTTGTCGCCGGTGGGCAACAGGACCGCGTCGACCACATGAATGACACCATTCGTGCAGACGATGTCCGTCTTGACGACATGGGCCGAGTCGACTGCCACCGAGTCTCCGTCGACCTTAATGTCCACCCGCTGTCCATTCACGGTCGTCGCGGCATTCAACTTCACGACATCCGCCGCCAGAACCTTGCCGGGGACGACATGGTAGGTCAGCACGGCCACCAGTTGCTGCTTGTTTTCGGGCTTCAGCAACGTCTCCACGGTTCCGGCCGGGAGCTTGGCAAAGGCCTCATCGGTCGGGGCGAAGACCGTAAATGGGCCCTTTCCTTTCAGCGTGTCGATCAACCCACCTGCCTTCAGGGCGGCTGCCAGAGTCTTGAAAGAGCCCGCCTCGACGGCGGTTGTCACAATGTCCTGCTCGGCTGCTCGGACGTTACCCACCAAAGCTGCCAACAATCCGGCCGCCAACGCGACTTGAAACTGCACTCGCATGAGATCTCCTTGCCTATTCTATCTGGATTCACAGAACGACGGCCGTTTACAAAAAACGTTCAAATCGTTCACATGCCTAAAACCGACCGTGAAACCGGGCATTAACCATTTTTTGAAAAAATTGGCTGTCGGGAGATGTTCGTACTCCGTCCGTGTGTGGACTCATTAAGGCCGCGCAATGGGTCGGCTATGCAGTGGTCTGTGCTGCCCGCCGTGAAAAGCAGCGCCCGTACGGGAGTCGCCTGACGGAATACGCTGCCGAGGCCAAAGGGAAGCTGGCCAGATCGATCGATGACCATGCGGGTGATGATCAACCGGCATGAGGTGGACGGCGTTGATCGACCGAGAATCGGTCGTGATGGCCCAGATATCCGCTGTCAGCGGAAGTCAGCGAATGGTTCGAACGGAATGCCGCGCGGCAGCGGTCTTACATCCGGCAGCAATTGGGACGGCACGGGGCGTTTCCCGGGGGACAAGCCGAGGTGATCGGCAGGCCTTGACCCCCTGCGCTGATCACCGGGGTCGCCGTTTCGCTGAAGAGTTTCTCCAACGTCTTCTGGCCACAGTCTGGGCAGGCGGGTCGTTCATGGGACCGGACCAGGATTTCAAAATCCTGTTCGCAGTCCGAGCAGCGAAATTCAAAAAGAGGCATTCCGTAACCCGTCAGAAGTCGCGATTGCTCATGTAGTACGAATAGGAGGTCGGGCGCTGCTTTTGGGGGCGAACACCCTCGCCAATCGGATCGGTCGGCAACGGACCCGACATGATTCCATTGTTATTGTTCAAGATCGAAGAACCGCCACTGGGGCGCATCGGCATGACCACTCCCACCATCAGCGCCAGGCAGGCCGCAGCCAGCGTCAGCGTCGGCATCCAGTTCCGCCAGTCGTGCGAAGTGGGTTGCTGTTCCAGACGGCGGATTTGCCGCGAAACACCCGACCAGACCGATGTGAAATCCTGATCGGCCATTGCACCGGCGGGTTGGACCGCTTCCAGGATCTGTTGCGAATGCCGTAATTCCTGCTGGAGCTCTCGACACTGCGGGCAAACGGCCAGGTGCCGCTCCAGTCCAACCACTTCGCGGGCATCGACATCGTTACCGGCCGACAGAGCCAGCAGATGACGCGTCTTGCGGCATTCGTTATTCAAGATCTTCAGCGGATTCATCTTCTGTCTCACTTGAGGAACGAGCGATATCGGCATCTTGCCCAAGCGGTGCCGTGGTCGACGAAGCTTGCCGTCGTTTCCATAACTCCTGAAAACGCATCCGGGCCTCGGCGAGCCGCCAGCGAATCGTCGCTTCCTTCCGATGCAGGATAGCAGCGATTTCCGAACTGGAGAAGTTCTCCAGGTCACGCAGGATCAAGACGGTTCGGTACTTTTCCGGGATCGATTCCAAAACCTTACGCACTTCCTGTTCGAGATCGAGTGCTTCGCGAGGGTCGGCGACCTCGGGATCTGGTCCCTTCTCGACACGACTCTCGCTGAACAGCGAGGGCCACACCCGCCGCTTTCGTTTGCGGATGTGGTCCAACGTCAAATTCACACCAATTCGAAACAGCCAGGGACCAAATCGCCGCGACGGATCAAACTGGTCGATCCGTTCAAACACGCGAAGAAAGGTCTCTTGAGCGAGGTCTCGGGTGAGTTCCCTGTCTTGGACAAAGCGTGACAACACGCTCATCAATCGGGTCTCGTACCGCCGGACCAACGCTTCAAAAGCCCTGTGGTCCCCACGCCGCACATCTTCAACAAGGCGCGCATCGCTGGCGCTACCGCCGGGCGGCACAGCGTCCAGAGAACGTGTCTCGGATTCAGACATGCGAATCATGCGATTTTTCCCTGCCACATACTCACTACGTCGCAGGGATAGGTTGTGTTGGACAAACGCCCGTCTGGTTCAATTTTATTGGGCCGGGAAATCCAATGCGAGTCCAAGCTGCGGAGACTGCGGGGATTTCCCGGGTCTGCCGGTTTGATCAGGCCCCATCCCGAAAACACGGGCTTTCCGATCTGAATCGGTGATCGGGTTCAGACAATATGGTTGAACAATCGGCAATTCTCTGACACACTACGAACCATCGCGTCCCTTCACATCTGCCTGGAAATGTCTCGATGCCCATCTCGTGTGAATGTCCGGATTGTGGCAAGCGCCTGAAGGCGCCCGATTCCGCCGCTGGTAAGAAGGTGACCTGTCCGGGATGTGGGTCGAAGATCTCGATTCCTCTGCCCGAATCGGCGGATGCTGAGCCCCCTGCGAGGCCCAAAAGTCCCCCCAAACGGGCGAAACCGGCCCGTGATCCAGGTGATGAATTCGACTTCCAGAACCTGGATGTCGACGCCGGCATGGAGGAAATCGTCGAAGACCGCGTGCCCTGCCCCATGTGTGGCGAAATGATCAAGCCGGCCGCGTCAAAATGCCGGCACTGCGGCGAGAGTCTGCGAGGGGGCGGGGGCGGCAAACGGACCAAGCGACGCCGCAGCGATTCTTCGATGCCCGTGACCATCATGGTCGCCATCGGCATCGAGGGCTTGTTTATCGCGTTGAACGCCTTGGGGATCGTGGGGAATCTTTTGCAGTCAAATTTTCCCGGTGCCTGCGGTTCGGTGGTCCGAATTGCCATCGAAGTGGCTCTGTTAGTGGGGTTGATCCAGCGGAAGTCATCGGCTCGCACGGCAGCGCTGGTCCTGTCGGCGATCGGCCTGG
>JAFEBR010000175.1 GCA_018242565.1 Planctomycetota bacterium
CAACACCGACGAAGAGATTCAATTCGACGAAATCGGCCAGATGGAATTCCGACCAAACGAAAAGATTCTGATTGGCGGCGAGTTGGTGCGCCTGCCAGACCTGCAGCAGGTTCTCGAGTCCTATCAGGGACAAGATCGCGTTTTCATTTTTTGTTCACACGACAGTGACCCGGCCCCCAACTCGGTCGCCGTGGATGTCGTCCAGGCGATATTGCAAATGGGACTGCCCCTGGGTTACATCCCTGAAGCCAGCAATACGATTCACGTCGCGAAAGAACGCATCCGCCAGACCTTCAGGAACGGCGCGGCCCCTTGAAAAATGGCACCGCTCGGTGGTTGTCCCGCATCGTTGACACCACGACCGGCCACGAGAAATACAACGCGTTTCGTTACCCCTGCCTGGTTTTGCCTCTGTCTGGAACCGGTGGATACACCGTCCCGGTGCCGATACAATTAAGAGCCTCAGTGCAATATTATCGGCTTTGCTGCAATGACAACTTCGTCCCGGAGTCGTGTACCGGGAGTCAATGTCGCGAGTCATCCCGGTCGGGGAACGTGATACCGCGTTCGGCTTTGTCAACTGGTCAGCCACGTGCGGACCAACTCGCGGCCGCGGGCACGACCGCCGGAAAACCTCGGAGACCGACGTGACGAATACGACATTTCTGACCCGAGTGGTTTTGAAGAACTATAAGAGTATTGCAGCTTGTGACGTACGGCTGCAGCCGCTGGTCTTCCTTGTCGGGCCGAATGGATCGGGCAAAAGCAATTTTTTGGATGCGTTGCGCCTGCTCAACGAATCGTTGAATACTTCGCTCGACCACGCCTTGCGAGACCGTGGAGGGATAAACGAGGTACGTCGGCGCTCAGGAGGACATCCGACGCATTTCAGCGTACTGTTGGAGTTCCAGCTCGCCGACGGAACGATCGGTACTTATTCGTTTAGAGTGGGTTCGCGCGAACAGGGTGGCTACGAAGTCCAATCTGAGGAATGCCGAATCCGACCACCACGGGCGCTCGCCACCGATATTCACTATCAGGTCCGTGACGGTCAGGTTGTACAAACCTCTCTGAAAATCGCCCCCGCGACAGCGAAAGACCGCCTCTACCTGGTCAACGTTTCGGGACTCCCAGAGTTCCGCCCGGTCTATGACGCCTTGTCGCACATGGCCTTCTACAACTTGAATCCTGACCGGATTCGGGATTTACAGGCTCCTGATGCGGGCGAGGTCTTGCAGCGCGATGGCTCGAATCTGGCCAGCGTGTTAGGACATCTTCAGCAGCATAGCGCAACGGTGAAAAACCGCGTCGAAGAATTTCTGGCGGCCGTCGTCCCAGGAGTCGTGGGAGTCGAAGCCAAACAAGTTGGCCCTAAAGAAACATTGGAATTTCGCCAGCATGTCGGAGTGAATCAGCCCCCGTGGCGGTTCTTCGCGGCAAACATGTCCGATGGAACCCTGCGAGCTTTGGGCGTGCTGGTCGCGTTGTTGCAGACTTCAAATGGAGCCCCAAATCGAGTGCCGTTGGTTGCCATCGAGGAGCCGGAAATTGCCTTGCACCCAGCGGCAGCCGGGGTTCTGCGCGATTGTCTGCGGGCGGCCAGCCAGACGACGCAAGTGATCGTAACCAGCCACAGCCCTGACCTGCTCGATGACCGCGAGATTCCGGACAACCAGATCTTGCCTGTGGTCTCGGAACAGGGCGTCACAAAAATCGCCCCCGTGGATGAAGCCGGCCGAACGGCAATCCGAGAGCATCTGTACACACCGGGCGAACTCTTGCGACTGAACCAACTGACACCGGATCCCGAAGCCGTTGCCGTTGCCGACCGGTATCAACCCAGCCTGTTCGATGAGGTACTCCATTAATGCTGCAAGTGGCCTGCATCGTCGAAGGGCACGGCGAGGTTCCGGCCGTCCCTGAATTAGTCCGCCGAATCGCCCGGGACCTCGACCCCTCCCTGGCGATCCAGATTCCGCCCCCACTGCGCATCCCCCGCTCCAAACTTGTTCAAACCGGAGAAATCGAACGGGCGGTGGAGTTTGCGGCCCGCAAGACGGGAGGCACAGGGGCCGTTCTGGTTCTGTTGGACAGCGACGATGATTGCCCAGCTCAATTGGGACCGGCATTGTTAAGTCGAGCGAAAGCCGCTCGGCGCGACATACCCTTGGCGGTCGTTCTGGCACACCGGGAATACGAGGCGTGGTTTCTGGCTTCTGCCGAATCGCTGCGCGGCCGCCGAAGATTGCCGGCTGACCTTTCAGCGCCCCCGGCTCCCGAATCAATCCGCGACACCAAAGGGTGGCTCAGCAACCACATGCCCGGAAAATTGAAATATCAGGAAACTGTCGATCAAGCCGCTCTGACGGCCATTTTTGATTTCACCTTGGCCCGTCGATGCCGATCTTTTGATAAATGTTACCGCGACATCACTTCACTGCTGAGCCAACTCCGCGAGTCGAGTACGGAGAGCCATCCGTCCTGACAACGGAACGTCCGACATGACGCGACACGCTGCCGTCGGCCGTTCTGATTCGGGCGCACCTCACACCGGCCCGGTTATTGTCGCGATCAGCGACCGGCCCTGGTGACAATTGCCAGGATTCGCAGGACCCCAAACAACCCCTCCAGGACGAACAGTCCCCCGAGCAACATGCACACCACGCCAATGACCTTGGCGGTCCCGCCGGTGATATTCCTGTTTTTCGTCAAAGGCAGACCTTCCGCCGAAAACCCTTTGGCCCCCAGCAAGAACGTGAACACACCAAGAATAACCCCCAGCATTGGAATTCTCCCCTACAGGCAGAAAACTATTTCCCCACGGCCCTGCGCCGTTGAGTTTCAGGCCGCAATTACCAACAAACCGTGAACCTCACTCGCAGCAGAGATCCGCCCCGAGAGTCCATGACATCCTCTGGCCGCCTAACTCAAATCACCTTCCGAAATCAGCGTTGATGACCCAGCCCAAACCACGTTCTTCGATGAGCCCGTTCAACTGACGATACCGCTCCAGCCCGCAAGCATCTCATCACGTTGGCCGTAATCCGCATCGACCCGTGGGCCAATACTGCATTACTGCCGCTTCCACAGTCGCCCTCAAACCCAAATTTCTGGCCGTGATGTCGTAGCGTACAACAACGGCGGCTGACAGTGCCAGCCTTGACTGACAAAATCCAAGACCCAGGATTTGAGCGCGGCGTCCAGAGCCGCCAGCGGCCTGTTTTAGATAGAGGCGCTGCGTTAGTGCGGTCGAACCCGACGATTGTGACCGCGGAAGAACACTCTTAGAATCATTTACGCGACGAAATCGCGGACGGTCGCTGCATCCGTCACTCCCCCGTCGCGGCACCTGTCGCGCGAACCCAAGGGTACTGACAATGAAGGTGTTTTTTCTGTCCCCGATTCTGGCCGCACTGGTTTGGGTGGCCATTCCCACCAGCGCGGCTTGTCAGCCACCCCTTGAAACCACCGCGGGTTGGGTGGAATATGCCCGAAACCCCGTGCTCGGAGGTCCGCTCGGAACCTGCTTTGACATTTCTGTCCTCCGGGAACGAGACACCTACCGGATGTGGTTTTCCTGGCGACCGCGAAAGAGCCTCGCTCTTGTCGAGAGCACGGATGGCATCACATGGAGCCAGCCGGAAATCGTCCTCGGCCCCAACGACCAGGCCGGCTGGGAACAGGACCTGAACCGCCCGGTGGTCATCAAGAACGGCGACCTGTATCAGATGTGGTATACCGGACAGGCCCGGGGCAAGTCCTGGATTGGTTATGCCACCAGCACGAACGGGAAGAACTGGAAACGCATGAGCGACAAACCCGTCCTTTCCGCCGAAAGCCCGTGGGAAAAAGTCGCCATGATGTGTCCCCATGTACGGATCGATTGGACGACACCGCACGAACCGACCGCCTGGCTGATTGTGCACTACAGAGGAGACTTCGGATGCGATCGCAACCTTTGATTTGCGTACGGGATGTCGAAGCCAGCAGCCGTTGGTATCAGCAGTTGCTCGACTGCCGCAGCGACCACGGCGGACCAAATTACGAACGCCTGGTCCACTCGGGGAGGCTGGTCCTGCAATTGCATCGCTGGGAAGAGGAGCACCACCACGGACGCATCGGCGATCCCCATGACGTGCCCCCGGGCAACGGACTGCTTCTCTGGTTCGAGGTCGACGATTTTGACGCCGCCCTTGATCGCGCCGAGGCGCTGGGCGCTGAAGTCATTCTGCCTCGTCACCGCAACCCGCCCGAGGGAGACGGGGGCCCCAACCATTGGGAGATCTGGCTCCGCGACCTCGACGGGTATAAGGTCGTGCTGGCAAGTCCCGACGGGAGTGCCGACGGAACGTGGCAACCCCAGCCAGTGTGAATCGCATGCCACAAGCCAAACATGCCATATACATCAGCCCTCAGGTCCGGGAAGTTGAGCGACTGCACCATGATCTGCTCACCGAGGAGGTCCGCGGTCTTCCCATCGAAGACCAGCTTGACCGGCAGGCACAACGAATTCTCGACGCACACCAGGCAGGTGACCCTGCGGTGGTCACGCTGATCACTTGCTGGCATCCCACACTGGTCTGCCACTCTGCAGTCGAGATCATGAACGCCCCCTTCACGCTCAACGACGCCCGGCAGACCGTCGCCCGGGAGCACGGGTTCACCGATTGGGCCGACGTGGAAACACGGGGCAAGATTGCATCCGACCGCGATTTCGAACTCGCCGTAGACACGTTGCTTCGTGGCCATCTCACAAGACTCGAGATTCTGCTCGCAGGCGACCCGTCGCTGGTCTGCCGCCGGTCGCACTTCGGCCATCGTGCCATGCTGCTACATTACGTAGGCTCAAACGGCGTCGAGACCTATCGCCAGCGCGTGCCAATCAACCTCGCCGAGATCACACAGTTGCTGATTTTAGCGGGGGCCGATGTAAACGCCCGGGCCGAAATGTACGGCGGCTCAACCGTTCTCGAACTTCTCCTCACAAGCGATCATCCCGCACAGGCGGGCGTCACTCACAAGGTCGTCGAGGTCCTGGAAGCAGCGGGTGCGAAGCGAAACTGAACCCTTCCGCCATGCCACGCCATCTACAGCCCGGCAATTCGTGCAACTTTTTCTCTAATCCTAAAGACCACGACTGCTAACAGGGCCGAGGAAGTTCTCGAAGAAGCGGCCCGTGCTCAGGCGACCTGAAGCGCAGATCTCGTCCGATAGCAAGTGCGATAATTGTGGCTCTGGTCACACAGTCATAGAATCCATCGATAGGTGCAGCAGCGAATCGCCGCGGCATCCTTCACTCCCCACCGCGGCACGGGTCGCGCTAACCCAAGGTCACTGACGATGAAATTGTTATTTCTGTCCCCGCTGCTGGCCACATTGTTCTGGGCGGCCTTCCCCACCAGCGCGGCCAGCCAGCCCCCCGCTGAATCCACCGCGGGCTGGGTGAAACATGCCCGCAACCCCGTGCTCGGCGGTCGCCTGGGAACCTGCTTTGACATTTCTGTCCTCCGGGAACAAGAAACCTACCGGATGTGGTTTTCCTGGCGGCCACGAAAAAGCCTCGCCCTCGTGGAAAGCCCGGATGGGATCACGTGGAGCCAGCCGGAAATCGTGCTCGGCCCCAACGACCAGACCGACTGGGAACACGACCTGAACCGCCCGGTGGTCATCAGGCAGGGCGACCTGTATCAGATGTGGTATACCGGACAGGCCCGCGGCAAGTCCTGGATTGGCTACGCCACCAGCGCGAACGGGAAGACCTGGAAACGCATGAGCGACAGCCCCGTTCTTTCCGCGGAAAGCCCGTGGGAAAAAGTCGCCGTGATGTGTCCGCATGTGATTTACGACGATGCCACCCAACTGTACCGCATGTGGTACTCCGGTGGCGAACAACATGAACCGAATGCGATTGGATACGCCACGAGTGAAGACGGCCTGAAATGGACCAAGCATCCGCACTATCCAATCTTCCGCCCCGATCCCGGCAATGATTGGGAGAAGGAACGGGTCACCGCCTGCCAGGTCATCCGCCAAAAAGACTGGCACGTCATGTTCTACATCGGATTTCGAGACGTGGACCACGCCCAGATCGGCGTGGCCCGTTCGAAAGACGGCATCACCAACTGGCAACGGCATTCAGCCAACCCGATCCTTCACCCTGGTCACGAGAAGTGGGACCACGACGCGGTTTACAAGCCGTACGCGATTTACGACGGGACGCAGTGGCTCTTGTGGTACAACGGCCGCAAGGGGGGTGACGAGCAAATCGGACTCGCCGTGCATGCCGGAGAGGATTTGGGCTTCGCTGCCCCGTAACGTCCACTCCGGTCCACCTGCTTCTCATCGAAAAGGGGACAGGTCCATATTCTGACCGTCCGGCGCTGTCTGTGTGCCGATCAGCAGGCCTCGCACACGAGGGCCCCACACGCGCAGGTGCACCGCAGTCGCGAATGCAATGCAGCGATTGCGATCAGTCGCCAATCAGCCGGCCGTCAATCAGTTCGGGGCACCTGCGACTCAGCCAACCGGATCAACGTGGATCGCGGATTTTCATATTGAATGGCCCCCATCGGAGCCTCATTCATTCGGCGCGAAGCGACCAAGAGCGGCAACGGATTTCCGATCAAGTGCGATTTTGCCTGAACAACCAGGTCGTTCATCGAGCCGGAAACGGAACGGTTCAATGACTTGGAGAATTCCTGCGTTCCCATAACCGGCACAATGAACTGCTCGTGCAAAGCCTGAAGACCGTCAGCCACCAGCATCTCCTGGAGCGAGCTTAGAATTTGCCGGACGAACGCTCGCTCGTCATTCATCCCCCGAGCCGGCACGACCAGCAAATACAATGACGCCGTGTTTGTCATAATCATGTGCGGGGTTGCGCCCGCCATGAACAGGTTCGCCGACCAGTCGGCGAAGGGATTCGGATCCTGCGGGGCCAC
>JAFEBR010000176.1 GCA_018242565.1 Planctomycetota bacterium
CGAGACTCTGGCCGAGACAATCAAAATTGTTTCGACTTCACTGCTTGGGTTAACCGTCGGCTGCGCGCAATGCCATGCCCACCGACACGATCCCATTTCACAGGCCGACTACTACCGCCTGCGGGCCTTGTTTGAACCAGCCTACGACTGGAAGAACTGGCGTGCGCCGAACGCGCGTCTGGTTTCGCTCTGGTCAGACGACACCCGTCAACAGGCGCAAGTCGTCGAGAAAGAACTGCAAGACCTGTCGCAGCAACGCCTGGCGGAACTCGACAAAATCGTGGCCGAGACGTTCGAAAAAGAGTTGGCCAAACTCCCCGCGGACATTCAGCCCAAAGGCAAAGAGGTTCGCGAAACCCCGGCCGACAAGCGAACGGACGAACAGAAACAGCTCATCAAGGAATATCCGTTCCTGAATGTTGATCGAGGTTCGGTCTACCTTTACCTGCCTGATCGCCTGACCGCGTTCAACAAAACGTGGGACGACAAGACGGCGGAAACACAGAAGAAACGGCCAGCCGACGACTACGTCCAGTGCCTGACGGAAGTGCCGGGACAGATTCCCGCCACAAAACTTTTCTATCGCGGCGATTTCAATCAACCACGACAAGACGTGGCCCCTGGCGAATTGGCTATTCTGAATACGGGTGGCATCCAGATTCCGGCCGACGACCCCGCAATTCCCACCAGCGGCCGACGTTTGGCGTACGCGCGTCATCTGACCAGTGGGCGGCACCCTCTGGTCGGGCGGGTTCTCGTCAATCGTGTCTGGCACCATTTGTTCGGTCGCGGCCTGGTGCCAACCCTGGGAGATTTCGGGTATCTCGGAGGACGCCCTTCGCATCCCGAGTTGCTCGACTGGCTGGCCGACGAATTCGTGGCGAGTGGCTGGAAGATGAAGCACCTGCAGCGCCTGCTGGTGAATTCCACAGCCTATCGCCAGATGTCGCTGCGACGTTCCGAAATCGAGGCGGTCGATCCGGAAAACCGTCTGCTGGGTCGCATGTCGGTCCGCCGCCTGGAAACGGAAGCCATCCGCGATTCACTCCTGGCCTTAAGCGGCCGCCTCTCGCCCAAAACCTTCGGCCCCCCCATCACCGTCAGTCCTGATGATGTAGGACAAATCGTCGTGGCTATTGATACGCGAGACAGTGCCGGGCGTCCCACGGGCAAAGTTGTCGCACTGGGTGAAGATGAATTTCGCCGCAGTCTGTACATTCAGTACCGTCGAACGATGCCCTTGGGAGTGCTCGAGCCATTCGACGAACCGACGATGACGCCGAATTGTCAGCAGCGGGCTTCATCAACGGTCGCACCGCAATCGCTGCTGCTGATGAACAGTCCGTTTATCACAGCCGAAATGCAGGTGCTGGCCGCGCGGGTGGCGCGAGAAGCAGGTGACGATCCAGCGGCACGATTTGAACGCGCATGGCGACTCGTTTTCGGACGTCGCCCCACCGCTTTCGAAACAGCCGCAGGGACTGCATTTCTGACCGAACAGACGGCCTTGGCCGCCGCGCACGTGCCGGCCGATCCCAAGGCCGCGAAGCCCGATCCGACCCAGGTGGCATTGGCCAGCCTGTGCCAGGCGCTGGTGTGTTCGAATGGATTTTTGTACGTGGATTAGAGAGCGAGCCCAACCGCATGTCGCACTATACCCGCCGACATTTTTTGACTCAGCAGGCATTTGGCCTGGGTGGGCTCGCCCTCTCGTGGCTGATGCAGCACGACGCACTGCAGGCGGCACCGGCAAAGCCGTCACTCGAACCGGTAACGTATGATTTGCGTCCCAAGCCCCCCGCGCGGGAACCGCAGGCGCGGGCCATGATCTCGATGTTCATGAAGGGGGGGCCGAGCCATATCGATCTGTTCGACCCCAAGCCCGAGTTGAAGAAACGGCACCTGCAGAATTACACCGGCGACATCAAGTACGACAATGCCGCCGAGGCCAGTTCCAAGTTGTTCGGTTGTCCCTGGAAATTTTCGAAGCATGGCCAATGCGGCATGGATCTCAGTGAACTCCTGCCGGCCCTCGGGGAAATTGCCGACGACATCTGTCTGATCCGCTCGATGCACACCGGTGTCGATAATCACGGGCAATCGATCAACGCGATGAACACGGGCCGCTTCGTATCTGGTCGCCCGGCCCTGGGGTCCTGGATGACGTACGCCCTGGGGACCGAAAACCAGAACCTGCCGGCGTTTGTGGTCCTCTCGGATCCCACCGGGTTGCCGGTACTCGGTGTCGAGAACTGGCAGAACGCCTGGCTGCCTTCGATCTATCAGGGAACCGTCGTCCGCCCCCAGGAACCACGAATTCTGAATCTCGATCCACCGCCTCAATTCCGGGGACCGATCCAGGAGCGATTCCTCGGCTATCTGGAGTCGATCAACCGCGACCATCTGGAGCGTCACCCGCGTGAACATGACCTGGCCGCAAGAATTCACAGCTACGAACTTGCCGCACGCATGCAGGTCGCGGCTAAAGAGGCTCTCGACATTTCCCAGGAAAGCAAGGCCACCCATCAACTCTACGGAATCGACGACCCGCTGACGCAGGACTACGGAACACGCTGCCTGATCGCCCGGCGACTGGTGGAGCGTGGCGTCCGATTCGTCCAGATCTTCACCGGGAATCAGACCTGGGACCATCACGGCGGAATCGAATCGGCGCTGCCGGCGGTTTGCAAACGGACCGACAAACCGGCGGCCGCACTCGTCAAAGATCTGAAACAGACCGGCCTGCTTGATTCCACGCTGGTGCACTGGGGGGGTGAAATGGGTCGCTTGCCGGTGATCCAGAACGAAAAGAACATCGGCCGCGACCACAATACCCAGGGCTTCAGTCAGTGGCTGGCTGGCGGCGGAATCAAACGGGGCTGCATCCACGGCGAAACCGATGAAATCGGCCACAAAGCGGTCAAAGACGTCGTGAACCATTTCGATTACCACACCACGTTGATGCATCTGTTCGGCCTTGATCCGCAACAGTTCACGTTCACCCGCCCCACGGGGACGGGCAGCCTGCTCGATGGTCAAGCAGGGCGTATTGTCTGGGAAATCCTGGAGCGTGGCCCCAGTGCCAATGAAAAGGCTTCTTGATGAAATCACAGCGGCTGATTTTCTGTCTTCTGTTGCTGATCACACAATCTGCCCGCGGCGAAGAGCCCGTTCACAACTGGGTGAAAGTCACTGACCGGGCGGGCTGGCAACCACGCGATTCTCAGGGCGAAGTCGTATTCCAGAATCAACTCTGGATCCTGGGAGGCTGGTTTGATTCATTCGCGGCGCCACCCCGTGACGTCTGGAGCTCCCCCGACGGCACAACCTGGAAGCGCGTCACGGAATCGGCCCCATGGAAACACAGCGATCTGCCGATGTCGGTCGTGTTCCAGGACCGGATGTGGTTGATCGGCGGCTGGTACAACGGACGATTGCCCGGGCATTCCGCCAGCAGTGAGGTCTGGTCGTCAACCGATGGCGCACACTGGGAACAATCCACAGCGGCGGCCGGTTTCACCCCGCGCATCGCTGCGGGGGCCGTGGTGTTCAAAGACCGCCTGTGGATCCTGGGGGGCACCGAAAACTACTACTTCGGCGACGAAAAAAGCCTGAAAAACGACGTCTGGTCATCAGCCAATGGAAAGGACTGGAAGCTGGAAACGGCCGACGCCGGTTGGTCGCCGCGGGCCTATCATCAGGCCGTCGTGCACGACGGCAAAATCTGGGTCCTGGGTGGAGGGAATTACGTCCCCCAGTATCATGCGGTCAATGATGTCTGGTCGTCGGCCGATGGAGTCCACTGGAACCGCGAAACAGAACATGCCGGTTGGGACCCGCGACTCTGGTTCTCGGCCGTGGCGTATCGAGACCGATTGTGGGTCCTGGGGGGCTGGCAGAACAATCCCTCGAAAAACTTCGGAGATGTCTGGCATTCCCGGGATGGCAAGACCTGGCGACCGTTGAAATCGGAAACCTGCTGGAAAGCCCGGCACGAACATTCGGCCTATGTCTTTCAGGACAAACTCTGGGTGGCCGGTGGTCATGCTCAACCGCTAAGCAGCGAAGTCTGGTCGCTCGAGTTGCCGAAACAGTTTGCCGACTAGCAACAAGGTTTGGCGGCAAACGTCTGAACTCATTCAAACTCCCTGTTTCCCGGTTGATGATTCAAAACCTTCATGCTGCGCAGGTTCAGCGCACGATCATTCAGGAGCGATTCATGCTGTCTCGTCGTAGTTTCTTAGGGTCTGTTGCCGCGGGTGTTGCGGGAAGTCCGTTTTTGCTGGCAGCAGAACCCGGGACCTCGGCTCGGAAAAAACTGGCGATCGTGACGACCGTCTGGACGTACCAGTCGCACGCCTGGCACATGCCCGAGCGGTTCTTGCACGGATACCCCATCGCCGGCCGCTGGCATCGCCCGCCTTTCGATGTCGTCTCGGCGTATGTCGATCAAAAACCGGAAGGCGACTTGAGCCGGGGCCGCGCGGAGGAGTTTGGCTTCAAAATCTACCCCACCGTGGCTGAAGCGCTCCGCCATGGTGGCGACAAACTGGCGGTCGATGGGGTGCTCCTGATCGGTGAGCATGGCGAATACGCCAACAACGAATTCGGTCAAAAGAAATACCCGCGTTACGAGTTGTTTAAGCAAATCGTGGACGTGTACCGCCAGGACGGACACACCGCGCCGGTCTTCAACGATAAGCACCTTTCGTGGAAGTTTGACTGGGCGAAAGAGATGGTCGACGCGTCCAAAGAGTTGAA
>JAFEBR010000177.1 GCA_018242565.1 Planctomycetota bacterium
GAACGCCACCAGAGCAAAGGTCGCCAGAATTCCCAGGTTGAGATGGGTCCATGTCCACAGGCCCTCTTGAGTCAACGGGAAATAGGTGAAATTCCCACCGACGTTGGTACGGTTCGGGTCAATGACCTTTTCGAGAATGTAATCGCGAATGCCAGGATACTCGGCGGTGTACAAAAACCAGGGTGCCGCGAGTGACTTCCACCAGAACGGGTGAACCAGAGTCACCGCAATTGAACCGCCCACGGCTTTCCACAACTGCTGCCGGGCTGACGCGGCCAGTGCCACAGGGGACTTCAACCAGGCCCCCAGGGCATCACCCAGGGCGTAAAGCACAATGAACGCGAGCCCCAGCCAGGCACGCGAGTCGCAGTTGCACCACACAAAAAACAGCGGGACCAGCAACATCACGCGTTTTGGTTTGTCTGTCGATTCGCGCCAGGAGTAGATCAACCAGGCCGTCAAAGCGAGTCCCAGGTAGGTGACAATCACGGGTGTCGCCGGCATTCGCAGATGGCAGCCCAGTAATGCCAGGGCGCCGCAAACCGAACCCCACCAGGTGGGTGTCCCGGGGCGGCTGATCCGGCTGATCACCCAGAAGGCCAATGCGATCAAAATCGCTTTAACCGCCGAGAGCCCGACAAAGCCGCCTACGGCATGCACAGCAGCCACGAACAGATCGAACCCCCACGACAGATTGGCCCAGGGACGATCGCTGGCCGTGTAGGAAAAGACATCGGTCCGTGGCGGCAGCAAGCCGTGCGAAGCCAGGTACTCACCGGTTTTCACATGGACCAGGGTGGTCGTGTCAGCGATCCGAGTGCTCCCGAGCAGAAACGCCAGCAGTACAACGGCCCAGCGAATCACGAAATCGTTACGAATCGCCTCATCTTCGGCGATTTCGGGAGTCAGTTCTTCGTATTCGTCAAAATCATGGGCTTCGTTGGCTCCCGGCCGGATACTGGCCGGCGTTCCAACCTTTGTCTCGGCCGGCCCCCCGGCGGATGTTGAAGCAAGAGAGGGTTGGTCATTGGCCGGCACGGGAGATTCGGTGTCAGACACGGATTCGCTCAAAACGTAAGGAAAATGACAGAAAAACGGGGCCGCCCCGCATACAGTGAACCCGGAATCCCGGTGTCACCGGCAGAAGACTCGCACGCGGCCCCCCAGACGCCGTTCGGAATCCGGGAGACTGCGCGATTGACAGAAGCTTCAGACAGCCAGAATCATACGTCAAAATGACTGCCCGTGCTGGAATTCTGCCCCGGCAAGACATTTTCCCATGCTACGGACCGCCCCAATCAATGGTCAAGGCAGCTCACCGATCGGTTTCCGAAGCCCCCCTGCCGGCCACGCCCCCCGGTTTCCACGGGTTCCGGCCATGGCCCAGGTCAATTTGGGGCAAACTGCTTGGCGAGGTTGGACAGAACCCAATTCCAGCCTTCACGATGACGCCGACCGCGCTCGTCATCAGGCACCTGGGAATGCACGAGGGTGACCAGGGTCTGGTCGTCTTGAGGTTGAAAAGTCAGGCTGACAATGGACTCGATCCCCTGAGTCGCCTCGGAGACCCAGGTGAACTCGAGGGATTTATAACGTTTCACCTTGAGAAATCTGCCGTAGTGTGACCAGGTTCGCCCCTGATGTTTCACGGCATGGTAGTACATGCCGTTGACCACCGGATTGATGATCACGCGTTCGACTCCATACCAGGGGCCCCCGGGAGTCTGCGGGTTCAGCCAGGCTTCGAACACATTGTCCGGGGTCGTCGCAATCAATTTCGCTATTGAAATTTCGATCAGATTCATCGCCGCCGGTCCCTGCTTCTGGCCAAGTCTGCGGAGCGCCACAACTATTGGACGGCAGTCCCGCTCCGGTAATGCCGTTCGTACTGCTCCCTCCGTGGTCAGACTGTCCTGACACAACGAGCGACCTTCCTGAAATTGGCCCTCCTGGCGACAGACAGAAGCTGACCACGCCTGATTCTCGCAGGTTCGAGCCTTGACTCAAGTCTGGACTCGCAATCCCTTGCCCCACTCGTTCCAGAATAACACAAGCGCGGCACGCGAGAGAGCCCGATTTATTCAGACAAATTGCCGATTCTCGAAACCAGCGTTGGACAAGGCGAGCCTCCAGTCACCAAGCCTGACTCAACCGTATGACCTGGGGCCCATTCTTCTGAAGCTTTTTTCTCCACTGTCCGATTGTGTTTTTCCTCGAGATTCACCAATGAATCCTACCATGCACGCCTGCCCCACCTTCGGCTACGGTCCGAGCGACAACTCGCGAGTTCTCCAAATCATCCAAAACGAGCCTCAGATCATCGCGAATTCCCGGGGCCGTGCCCGATTTCTACGAAATCACACGGTGGCTGTGGCAAAACTCACAGACAACGGGCCGAACTTCGCCGCACTTTTTGGACAAGTTGTTTGCGTTTTTCGGACCGGGAACAACGCGGCCCACGAACAGGTCTCGCGTCCACCAACGACCACGATGCAGAACGAGGTGAACCGTTTCGATCAATTTCGGCCGTTACCCCCCCGGGCCGGCTGCGGCTATCCGGAACGTTGACAACAAATTGCTGTTGTAACGATCCAACTACCCGCAAACGCTGTTGCCGACGTGTCGGCCAGCTAGTTGCGCCGGCCCGAGAGCGAACAGGGCTCCGCCACATCGCCACAACGGCACATTGTCGACTTGACCGTACTGGCGATTGGCACCCTCCCAGGCAGGTTGCCAATCGGTGGTGATCTGGCGTCGTGATTCCCAGGGCAAATCCGCGAGAAACAAGGCACGGTCATGGACTTCCCTCAAGAATGCCAATTCGCCACTCGCGGCAGCCGCTTTGGCCGATGAAAGCCGCCGACCAATGTTGAATCGGCCAACCGACGCTCGCGATGAATCGTTTTCGATTCGATTCAGTAACTGGTGAATCTCGAATTGCAGGGCATCGAAGTCGCCCGCGCCGGACTGCCCTCGCCGCGCTTCCGCCAGGAGTTCTGGAATTTCTGAATCTACGTTATTCCGCAGCAACGCCACGGTTTGATCGATGGCCATTTTGGGATTTTTCTCGAATCGCTCGATCTGGTCAGCCGAGAGTTTCGTAACTGCCTGATCGACGGCACGGCGTGCCAGTCCTTCCAACACCACTCCGGGAATCGGCCCGAGTCCGCGAACCTGTTTGAGTTCCTCGGGCGCATTGATTTCGAGAAACGTAACTTCGAACTGTGTCGGACTCACACTCAGGACGCGGGTAAAAACATTCCAGACGGTTCCGCAGGGATCGCTGTTCAGTTGCTGCATCGCGTCGACCAAGTCCTGTCGCAAGAGTTGCTCACTGACCCGGCTCAACAGTCCTTCACTGCGCTGATACGGATCCGGATCAGCAGAAAACGCCTGAGATTCCACAAACGAATACATGCCGTTGGGTTGTGCAAAGATCAGGTCGGGCCAATTCTGCACCACTCGCACCAGCACCCACGGACAAATGCCCGCTTGCGAGAAAATCCCCGCCATGATTTCGCCAATCACCTCAATACTCGAGTGGATCGTCGTATTGTCGTTGTCGTCCAGAGACGTGATTCCAAGCTTGCTGTAGCGTCCAGGATAAGGAAAAGCTCGGGCACCGTTCTTCCATTCGTCCCAGATTTCGAGATCTGCCAGAGGGTCTGCGATCGCCAATCCGGGAAACGCTTCATTGGCGCAAAGGATCTGGTCGGGTGAGAACTGCAACTCGCATTCTGTGGATAGTTTTGACACTCCGCGGGCATTGTCCAGCAAGACTCTTCCCGCTTCGAGGCGACTGTAATGCCGACTGCCATAGCGTCGCAGGATTTCCGCCGTGAAGGTGTATTGCCAGTGTTGAAATGCAACCTTGATCATCAGACAGACTCCTTGTGGATTTTTAGCGGCCCACCGCTCGAGAGCGGAATGCCCCTGACAGCGAAGCGGTCAACAGTTGGGGATTGGCAACTATCGACTGCTCGTAACGTCAAGCGCCCAGCACGCGGCGGCGGCAAGATTGGCCCTGGGCCCTTAAGCCATTGGTAAAAAACTGCGGTGTGTTAAACACCGCGTTCATCGGACTTGCGCATTCTACCGGAATTCATCGGCGGCATCCAACAAAGTCGAGAACTGAGGATCCGCGGCAAGTCGCCTGGAAATCGAATCGCGGCATAACACATAGGGCCCGACGGAGAGGACCTGCTCCGCTCATCGCAGTTCCCTCATCCAAGTCAATGCGCCTGCGGGAAGGGCAAGGGCATTGGTGCCAAATTGTTGGCGA
>JAFEBR010000178.1 GCA_018242565.1 Planctomycetota bacterium
CTAGGGCGTCGTTTGGCTTTCGATCGACACAAAAAAACCTCGAACCAGGTTCGAGGTGAAATGAACTACCGGGCTAGGATTCGAAGGTAATCCGAAAATTCTTTGGTGGCATGGGGATGACACTGGAATTGCGTTGATTTCCCGAAGAAAACGAAGAAACTCGGTAGCTCTCCTGCTCAGTGACATTGTTGTGATACTGGCCTGATATCGCCTGTACTGTTGCCGAATTGTTGCCACTCTTTGGACTCGGATTGGACGAGTCAATCTGGCGTCATGCCATTCCGTAACCTGGATCCAAGCGATCAGCCACCTTGCGAAATCGGGTTCGCTCTCCAGGTCTGACGATCTGATCGCCGTCAACTAAATCAGCCATTCCATCGGAACGAGCTTCTTTCCGTCGCGCCACTCTTCAACGAGGTGAACTCCCGGAATGCCGCTCCACACGTCCAGTCCAGCATGATCCAGAACGAGAACTTGGAGATCGCCTTTGGCGGCCTGTGTTGCGATAGCAAGCGTCGAAAAGACTTTGCGTACGGCCTCAATGTTTTCGTCGCGAAGTGTCGGATCATCCTCGTTTGACTTTGGATCGGCGAGGCGACGGGGGAAATACACCTGGCTCGGTTGGTCGTAAACCAGAATGCCAGGTACAGGACTCGGTGGATCGGAAAGAAAGAACTGCTGTAGCGCGAGAGAGACCGCAACGTGGTACGAGAGCCAGTTGGCTCCGCTACCCACTTCCCAAAGATAGTCGTCTCTCTTGCTGCTTTTGACCTTGATCGTAAGGTCGGTGAGCGAAAGCTCGATCGGATCGTCTGGGCGTTCCGCGTCGAGTCCTGGCAGGAGTCTACCAGCGAAATTTGAAACGCGGTCCAAAGCTCGTCGTGTACGCGACTCAATTCCCGCCTGCCCAACAATCCTGGATAGTTCCTTCTGTCGCTGGCGAAGATTCTGAACTTCTTCGGTCAGGGCTCCACCGTCAGACAGGGCTCCCTGCATTTCCAACGCTCGATCCAATCTTCCCAGGAATCGCGAAATCTCTGACGCACGATACTGCGCGTCACGACCGGCGCTTGTTCGCCGTTCAACTTCATTCTTACGGATTGCAATCCCGTTCAATTTTTCCAAGTTGAGGTCAAATTCAGCCTTGACTCGCAAGAGTTCGCGATCGAACGACGCTGGGCTCGCCGAAACACGCTGTAAATCGCCTTGGACGTCGGCGAGTGCGGTCAGCAACTCACTTATTGCCGACGACTCACCACCGACGACACTTTCGCAAAGCGGACACACATGCTCGGTCTGCATCGAGTGCAACCACTCAGCGATCCCAAGACGGTCACGTTGAACGGCAAGCGCATCCTGCACATTTGCGGCATTTTCCTTCAGCTTATTCATTTCGGCGAGCCGTCGGCGAAGTTGTCGCAACTGAGTGTCTGTCCGTCCCTCCTCTCGTTGAAGCGAGACGAGTTCGGTCATTGCCTCTTCTACACCCGCGGAATCCGGAATCGCAGGTTCGACCCGAGTTGCGGCATCTTTCAACAGTTCAAAAAGCTCCTCCCTCGATGCGTTCGCGGGGATCGCCGTTGAAATGAGCCCAAACTCTCGAGCCTGAACCGCCCAGGCCCGCATTTCGGCTTGCCATCGTTCGGAAACATTCCTCAGGTTCTCCAGTTCCCGCTCTTTGCGCGCAAGCTGGCGATTAACCACTTCCAGCTCATGCCGCGCGGCGAGTATTTCAGGTGTTATCGCTCTCAGCACGTACGGGAAAATCGTTTTCAGTTTTTCGCGATGCTCGTATGTATCGGCCTTAAAGAAGAGCACATCGGGGTTTGCCACAACATTTTGCGGCTGAAACATGAACGCTTTTAGATCACCGAAGCTCGGGCGCCCTTTAAACCCACTCCCGGACTGCTCGAAATCAAAATCCAATCGACTCAATCCTGCCAACTCGTCCAGTTGCGCCTTCACTCCGTCAGCATTACCGTTTTTCGCGGAAATCCTGGCGGGAATCTCGATCGACTGCCCCTCGAGGAGAAACATGTCGCCGGTCGACTTCTGGTCTCCCGGTTCTCGACGGGCGAAAAGCTTCTGGCCTTGGCTGGTGCTTACGACGATTCCAAACCAGCCGCAGGCATTTCGAATTGTTTCAACGGGAATTGCGCATCGCTCTGCACCGAGGCAGTAATCGATCAAAGGGATGATTGCCGATTTTCCGGTTCTTGAGGCACCGCTGATCACATTCACGGAATCGGGCTGAAACTCGACGATTCGCGGTGGTCGATCGTTGGAGCGGGGCCAAAGCACTATCTTTTGAAGTTGAAATCGCATTACAGGGCAGCCTTGAGTGCGGACGTGACCTCGAAAAGACTGAGTGATGAAAACCAAAGTCCTAATTTCTCGGCACCGTCGATCAGTGGTCGGACCGAGTGAGGCACTCCAGTAGGCTTCGTCGTCGTAA
>JAFEBR010000179.1 GCA_018242565.1 Planctomycetota bacterium
GTGAAAATGATATCATTAAATGATACCGACGACAAGGTGTGCCGAATGCGTCACATGCGTCACAAATGTTGTGGTGCAGGCGTCTCGCCTGCCTGTTGGCTCGCAGCCCAAAACGGATCCCTCACGCTCCGCACCTTCCGACGGGTGTGCCTGGCTTCGATCGAGCATTCAGGCACGGCGTTCAGCACCCGGGTTGGCTCAAGAGTCACCTCTGCTGCCAGAGCTGCGCGACTCATCACGGCGGAGCGTGATGACCACATTATGTGCCGTGCCTTTACCGGGCCAACGCGGCGTCGATGCGGGCCAGGGATTTGTCTTTCCCGAGCAATGCCAGGCAGTCGTACACGCCGGGGCCGACGGCTTGACCGGTCGTGCTGAGCCTCAAGGCGTGAATCAGGGTGCCCGTCTGTTCTCCCACTTCCTGGCAGTAGGCGGTCAACGCCGTTTCCAGGTTCGGAACGGTGAAGGGGTCCACCTCGACGAGCCGTTGTCGAAACGCTGCCAGGTGGGCGGGGACACCCTCTTTGCGTACCCGCTTGTCGAACATCTTTTCGTCGTAGACGAGGTCGTCGCGGAAGAAGTAACGAGCCCCCAGAATGTCGCTGAACAGCTTCAGGCGATCGCCCCAGGCGACGATGATCTGTTCCACGTATTGGCGGACGGCGTCGGTGACCGGCTCGGCGATCAGTTGGGCCTGCACGAGATAGGGCAGACAGCCCGCCACTTTCTGGTCGAGTGGCAGTTCCTTCATCCAGTGCCCCTGGAAGCTGAACAGCTTGTCGGGGTCGAAACCGGCGGGCGCCTGCACGACCCGGTCGAGAGTGAAGTGTTTCACCATCGTGTCGAGCGACATGATTTCGGTGGAATCATCGAGCGACCAGCCCAACCGTCCGAGCGCGTTCAGCACGGCGGCCGGCAGGTACCCGATCCGTTCGTAATACTCGACCATCACCGGGTTGAGGGTCTCGGAATTACCCAGCCCCAGTTGCGGAAAGACTTCGTCCGCCCGCTCAAACATCTTCTGAAACGCCGGGGCCTTGCGGTATTGCTCGGTCTTCCGTTTGCTCATCTTCTCTTTGGAACCAGGCGAAGCGACGTAGGGCACGTGCGCGAACTGGGGCAGCGTATTTCCCAGTGCCTGATGCAGCAGGATCTGGATCGGCGTGTTCGACAGATGTTCCTCGGCCCGAATCACATGCGAAATCTGCATCTGCGCGTCGTCAACGACGGTCGCAAAGTTGTACAGGGGAGATCCATCGGCCCGTTGAATGACCGGGTCAGGGAGCAGGGAGCAATCCCACTCGACGTGTCCGCGGATGTGGTCGTCCAACTGAACCTTGGTGTCGCGCGGAATCAGAAATCGCAGCACCCACGGTCGCCCCTGGGCGACCAGGTCGGCTTTCTGGGTGTCGGTCAATTCCAGCGAACGACGAATGTTGATGTAGGGCCGCTTTTCTTTGTCGGCCTGCTTGCGATCAGCATCGACTTCTTCGCGCGTCGAGAAATCGCGGTAGGCCAGTCCCGCGGCTTCCAGTTTCTGCGCGGCTTCCTGATACAACGCGCCGCGCTGCGACTGGTAATAAGGGGCATACGGCCCGCCGATTTCGGCCCCTTCGTCCCAGTTCAAGCCGAGCCAGCGAAAGGCCTGCAGAATGGGGCGCAGGGCCGCTTCCTGATTACGGGCCTGATCGGTGTCGTCGATCCGCAGGATGAACTGGCCTCCACAGTGCCGGGCCCACAGCCAATTGAAGAGAGCCGTGCGCATCCCCCCAATGTGCATATAACCTGTCGGACTGGGAGCAAAACGTGTGCGAACCTGGCTCATGAAAACCGTTCAAATTCCTGGACAAACAAGGGGACAGCGAAAACCTGGCTGGGGGGCCGACTGTGTCGCTCTGGTCGGCTGCCCATGTCGAGACGCGAACCATTCGGGGCTCGTCCGATCATCCATCCGGTCAGAGCCGTTTCTGACAGCCACGCCGCGGTGCGATCATAACAACCCGGCTACCGACTGCGTAGCAACGGGACGCCGCCGGGGAGTCTGCCATTGAGGCTGATTCAGCCTCGGGCCGGGCCTCAGCGGTGTGCAGACACTCGGCGACAGATCAAGCCGAGGGCACCCAGCGCCAGGCCGATCGACCATTGGGTCAGCCCGGCCGGCGTCGGGATGGCGATCTCGCCCCCCAGGGCCAGCCCCAGTCCCACATAGAGTTGGGTGTCCAGAAACCCGCCATCGACTCCGTAGTGATAGAGCAGCCCCGATCCGTAGGCTTCGAACCACAGGGTGTGGTCAAGGTCCATTGCCAGTGCGGTGTAACCAAACGTATTCGGCCCGGCCGTCAGAATTGTGGTGATCACGGTCCCGTCGAGATTGTAATCGGTGATCGAGCCATCGTAGAAATTCTGGATCCACAACGAGTGATTGTTGTAGTCAAACGTGATTCCCAGGTTCCCCGAGCCACCGGTGGAAAACAGGATTTGCGGATCGCCTCCCCAGAACGTGTCAGTCGCAATAACGGCACCCGTGAAGAAATCGACCGTGTAGTTGGCAAAGCCATCGGTTGTGCCATCGTAGGCATAGCCCGAGACCCCCATCGGCAGAATCCCATTGATCCAGTGACCGGGTTCGCCGGACGGGTCCTGACCAGGAGGTTCTTCGTACACGAACAGACTGGGGGCGGGAATGTATTCACCGCCGCGATAGCCGACGTAATAACCGGTCGTGCGGATATCTTCCCCCAGGATGGCGATCGGCCCTTCCTGTTCCTGATAGAGCGCCGGGTTCTGCACGTAGGCGTTCCCCCGGATTGCGTCCAAGGTCGACAGACCGGTCGTGTTATTCGACAGATCGGTCAGGTAATACGTACCGATCGGCCCCGCGCAGGCGGTCTCTGCCAGCAGCCACACCAACCCCCAGCCCGCGATGAATCGCACCATTGGTGTCAGCTCCAGAAAAGAGGGCTTCGCGCGGGGCGCGACTGGCCAGATTGACGTGCGGAAGTTCGCGTTGATCCAGTATCGTGGCACTGCGTCATCCGAAAACTATCAGGAATTTTCCCAGCCCGAAAAAAACTTGACGCGCTGCCTGAATTGCCTGGCCCAGTGCAGGATGGCAGATCCCATTGCAATCACTTGAGTCTCCGGCTTCGCCACTTCGATCAGACGTTTTCACACTGATCAGCGGTGGAACTCAGCCGTCGGACCCCGATGCAAAGTGCACGGGTCCCCGCCTCGCGAATCGTAACTCTACGGGTCGAGCCCCGCTCCCGGCAAGGGGCGAAAGTGCCAGATTGCTCAGGAACCCGGTCGCGCAGGCGCACTTGTTCGGGAAATTCCTGATCTGCCAACAACGTGCTCCCCGCACCAATCAGCAATCCGTGGTGACGACACCTGTGTCGACACGGTTCATTGGCGCACACGGAAAAGTCGGAGCAGATTCCGCCGTCTGTTTTGTATCGGCCCGCGGCCAGATCAGTCGGGTTGTCGGGCGAGCGAGAAGACCCCCTCGTTTCCCTGCGAGTCGACCCAGCAGCCGATCAGCGTTCGGCCTTCGTCACGGATCTGCACCTGGGCTTCCGCCTGCAGGTTCCGCGCGTCGCGGATGCGGGCCGGAAATTCCCGGCGTCCCTGAAACGCCGGGGTCTCGACGCTGCGGATCGCGACCTTGGCTCCCTGCCGCGGCACGATCTCTCCTGACACAAATTTTCCCTCGCGATCGAATTCCAGATGGGCCGTCGCAGGCTCGAGGGATTTGATCGTGTAGTCGCCCACCCAGCGACCCGCCAGGACCTGCCGTTGATACTGCGGTTCCGAACGGCGAGCGGGAAATGTGGTGTACATCAGCCGGAATTGAGTGTCGCTGGCGATCGAGGCGGGGGTCACCAGTTTCCGATCCAAAGGCAGTTCCCCGCCCGCCAGCGTCCGAATGAACTGCTCGTGCCGTTTCCACTGCAGTTCGCGCAACGGAGTCTTCGCTCCCACTTCGATCCGCGCGCCGCGGGAGTACGCTTTGTAAATCAACTCCGAACAATAGATCTTGTCGTCGTCGAGTTCATACTGCAGGTCGTAAGGCAGGTCGAGAAACTCCTCGGCGGCCTGAACCGTCTTGGCAATCTGTTTCTCGGTGATCGACTTCAGCCGGTATTGAGCGAAATTGCCCAGATCTCCCTGCTGCAGCCATTTCTTCAAGGGCACGTATCGCACCGGGCCAATCGCTTCGATGACACACGGCTCTCCCTTTTTGTAGACAATCATGCCGCAATGGTTGAACGGCGAGTCGGTCACGTCGGTGATCACCGCTCCCAGTTTGCCCGTAAGATGTTGAAAGACGACATCTCCGTTCTGCAGATCCAGTACGCGCGGATCAAATGCCGCACCGGGACGCTGCGGTCCGGCCGCGTTGTTCACGCGGGGCAGACCTACCAGCACCAGCACGATCACGGCCAGCAGCAACCGCCAGCCAGGTCCACCCACCAGACGAACGGTTGATTTGCGCAGCGATTTCCGGGAGGTGAAGCTGCACGGGTCTCGATCTGCCGTCAGAGCCGAAAGTGCCAGTCGCAGGGATTGTGACGGAGTCTGCATGATTTCGTTCCACGAATTCAGGACAGCCGGCGAATGCCGTGGGCGTACCCCGGCCCGGGCGGGCGGCATATTAGGCGAAAACCGCCATTTTTGAGAACACCAACTCGCCCGCAACCGCCGATTTCGAGGGTCCGACGCTGCACGCCCCCCGACCGTGGGCTAGACTTGCCAGCGGGGAATTTTCCCAGAGGCAGCGGGCGGCTCGCCCCGGCCCGGTTCCCCGGCTCGTCCTCCCGGTACGCGAGAACTGAATTTGGCCCTCTCTCCGATCAAATTTTTCCGCAACCTGGGCCGGACGCGTGAGATCGTCACGATCCTGCTGAATCACGGATTCGGCGACGTCGTCGATCGTCTGCGGCTGATGCGCTACATGCGCTGGTGGCGGCGCGTCGTTCTCCGTCGGGCCGATCCAGCCCCCGCCCTAACATTGCCGCAGCGCATTCGCCTGGCGCTCGAAGAACTCGGGCCGACCTTCGTGAAATTCGGGCAGGTCATCAGCACCCGTCCCGACCTCGTCCCCGCGCCGATTATTGCCGAGCTCGAAAAACTGCAGGAACATGTTCCTCCCTTCGCCGGCGACGAAGCGGTCCGCATCGTCGAAGCCGAGCTGGGGGCGCCCGTAGGCCAGCTGTTCGCCTCGTTCGACCCGACACCGCTGGCGGCCGGTTCGCTGGGACAGGTCCACCGGGCAGTCCACTTCGATGGCCGGCAACTGGCCGTCAAAATCCGTCGGCCGGGCGTCGTCCGTGACGTCGAGCGCGACGTGTCGCTGCTGACCGAACTGGCCGTGCTGCTGGAACGGCACTTGCCGGAAGCCGAGGTGTTCGATCCGGTCGGCCTGGTCGCCCAGTTTGCCCGGTCCATTCGCCGCGAGATCCATTTCGGGCGCGAGGCGCGCACGATGGATGAATTCCGCCGACTGTTCCGCAACGATGCCACGCTCTACATTCCCGCCGTCGAGTGGGACCTCTGCAGCGCGGGGGTCTTGACGATGGACTTCATCGAAGGGCTGAAGATCAACGATCGTGACGCGCTGACCGCCGCGGGGCTCGTGCCGACGGAAGTCGCCGCCAACGGGGCGCGAATCTTTCTGAAGATGGCCTTTGAATTCGGCCTGTTTCATGGCGATCCGCATCCGGGCAATATACGGGTGATGCGTAACGGGGTCCTGGGGCTGATCGACTACGGCATGGTCGGCCGGCTCGAAGAAGACAAGCGCGAGCAACTGATCGATCTGCTGCTGGCGGTCGGAAAGAACAACGTCAAAGAATGCGTCAAACAGGTTCTGCAGATCGGGAAGCCGTTCCGCCCGGTTGATCGCCCCCTGCTGACGAGCGACATTCGCGATTTCATCGAAGGGTATTACGGCATTCCGCTGGAACAGATCGATGTGGGCCGGCTGCTTTCGGACTTCGTGCTGATTCTGGCCACCCACAGCATTCGGTACCCGGCCGACTTGATGCTGTTGATCCGCGCCATCATCACCCTGGAAGGGGTGGCCGCCGAGTTGGATCCGGACTTCAACCTGGCCCGCCATCTCGTTCCCGTGCTGACCCCCCTCGTGCAGGAACGCTACAACCCGCAACGGATTGCAAACCGGTTTGTCGCCGAGGCAAAGACGTTTGCCGGCGTGCTGCACGATCTGCCCATCCACGTGGGGCGGACACTCGAAAAACTCAGTCACGATGACTTGCGGATCCACCTGGAACACGAGCACCTTGATCGCCTCATCAGCGAACTCGACCGTTCGAGCAACCGCGTGGTGATCGGGCTCGTCATGTCGGCCCTGATCATGGCCTCGGCCCTCGTGATTCGCGCCTCGGGCAGCGGCGCCTGGTGGATCGGCATCCCCACGTTTGTGATGTCGAGCCTGCTGGGGATCTGGCTGATCTACGGCGTGTTCCGCAGCGGCCGCCTGTAAGGTCGGTGTGTTCGTGCCGGGCCGGACATCCGGCCCGCGATCTGACGAAAATTCCACCGTCGGGCCCGCTTGGCCACCAGAATGGCGTGGCGACACTCTCGACGGCAAGTATTGCCAGGCCGTTCCTCGTGCTGATAGCATGAATCGA
This sequence comes from Planctomycetota bacterium, assembly GCA_018242565.1. Taxonomy (GTDB): domain Bacteria; phylum Planctomycetota; class Planctomycetia; order Planctomycetales; family Planctomycetaceae; genus JACQFH01. Next base: position 6,654 of record JAFEBR010000179.1, read on the forward strand.
TATTCCACGAGATTCATTCCTGTAAACGTCTGGTGGTGGTTTCTGCGACTCGGCCCGGAGGAACGGATCAGACATGAAGACAGTCATTGACTCATGTGGGCGGATTCTCTTGCCCGCGGATTTGCAGACCCAAATTGGGGTACGACCCGGCGATGAAGTCGTGCTCGAATCGCGCGCCGGAGAATGGGTGATCAGATCGGCTGTTCCCGAAACAGGATTAGTTTGGGAAGGCGATGTTCTGGTTCATCGCGGAACCATGCTGCCGGAAATTGCCCATGGCGATGTGCTTCAGGAGATGCGTGACGAACGCCTTCAACAACAGATGACCGATATTCCGCGATGAAGATGTTGCTGGATACGTCCGTTCTGGTTGCGGGCATGTTGTCTGACCATGCGCACCACTCTGTCGCCTGGCCTTGGTTGGAGCGAGCGAAAGCGGGGGCGTTCGAATTCGTCGTCGCTGGCCACAGTTTGGCCGAACTCTACGCCGTCCTGACGAAACTTCCGCGAAGGCCTCGAATCAGCCCGGGGATGCGATGCGGTTGGTCGATGAAAATGTGGTACGCCGGGCGACGGTGATTTCACTCACAGGTGCAGACTACGTGGCGCTCTTCACGGATCTGTCTTGCGCCAATGTGGCTGGCGGCGCTGTTTATGACGCTGTGATCGCTCGGTCAGCCCAGCTTGGTGGCGCTGACCTGTTAGTGACCCTGAACGTTTCGGATTTTGAGCGCGTCAGAGGCGGGTTCACGGGCCGGGTCGTGTCTCCGCAGGTCGATGCGCCGCCGAACGGGATCCCGACGTCAAACTGACGCGGCGCCTGGTGGATCGGCATCCCCACGTTCGTCCTGTCCAGCCTGCTGGGCATCTGGCTGATCTACGGCGTGTTCCGCAGCGGCCGGCTGTAAGGTCGATCGGATCGTGCCGGGCCGGACATCCGGCCCGCGATCTGACGAAAATCGCCGGCCTGTCTGGCTTCGCCCGCAGAATGGCGTGGCGTCTACCGAAATCCCCAGTACAATAACAGTTCGGTGCTTGGGTGGGCATTTCTGGTCGAGGGGTTGGCATGAGTTCCAGCGGACAGCACGGCGGTCATGTATCACTGCCCCGTTCCCGGCGAGATTTTCTCCAGCGGGCCGGAGGCGGTTTCGGCGCGCTGGCGTTGCACAGTCTCTTGGTCGCAGAAGGCCTAGTCCCCGGCTCCGCCCGGGCTGCTGAGCCAACCGCGGCCGGTAAGCCGGGCGACCCCCAGGCCGCGCTCCGCAGTCTGAATCCTTTGGCGGCCCGCGCCGGGCATTTTACGGCTCGCGCCAAAAGCGTGATCTTCCTGTTCATGGATGGCGCGCCCAGCCACATCGATACGTTCGACCCCAAGCCGCTCGTCAATCAATTCGCCGGCAAACCCCTGCCGCAGTCGGTCGAACGGGTCATCACCCCCATGGGGGTCTCGAACAACCCCCTGCTGGCCAGCCAGCGGAAATGGCAGAAATACGGCCAGTCGGGACTCGAGATTTCTGACTGGTATCCGCATGTGGCCCAGTGTGCCGACGACCTGTGCCTGATCCGGTCGTGCGTCTCTGACGGCCTGAATCACGTGGGGGGCGTCTGCCAGATGAACACGGGGAGCATCCTGGCCGGGCGCCCCAGCCTGGGGTCCTGGGTCACCTATGGCCTGGGGACCGAAAACCAGAACCTGCCCGGGTTTGTCGTCCTGCTCGATAACGACCGCGAACCCCCCGGTGGCAACCGCGTGTGGGGGACCGGGTTCATGCCGGCGACGTTTCAGGGAACCCGATTCCGCAACGGCAAGACCCCTGTGCTGCATCTCGCGCCCCCCGAGACACTCGATGCCACCCAGCAGCGGTACAAGCTCGACTATGTGAATCAGCTCAATCGCAAACACCTCGAAACCCGGGCTGGCGATTTCGACCTCGAAGCCCGCATCGCGGCCTATGAACTGGCCTTCCGCATGCAGGCCGAAGCACCGGCGGCGGTCGACCTCGCGGAAGAAACGCAGGCCACCCAGGCGCTGTACGGACTGGATGACAAGGCCACCGCGGCGTTCGGTCGCAACTGCCTGCTGGCCCGCCGACTCGTCGAGCGGGGCGTGCGCTTCATCCAGCTTTACTCGGGTTCTGGCAGCCAGTGGGATGCCCACACCAAGATCGAAGAGAACCACACTCGACTGTGCCGGGCGAGCGACAAACCCATCGCCGGCCTGCTGCAGGACCTCAAAACCCGCGGCCTGCTCGACCAGACGCTGGTCGTCTGGGGGGGCGAATTTGGACGCACACCCATGTCCGAAAAAGGTGATGGCCGCGACCACAATCCGTACGGCTTCACCATGTGGATGGCCGGTGGCGGTGTCGCCGGGGGCACGGTGGTGGGTGCCACCGACGAATTCGGGCTGAAAGCGGTCGAAAACCGGGCGCATGTCCGCGACCTGCACGCCACGATCCTCGAATTGGCCGGCCTCGACCATACGCAGACGATCTACATGCACCAGGGCCGTCCCGAACGTCCCACGGTGAACGAAGGTCGCGTTCTCGACGACGTGCTGGCGTAACGCGTTGCGCCCCCGGGGGCACGGGGCCGAGCGCTGATTCACACTCACGAAGGGGCCACGATTTCCACCCGGGCAGCGCGGGGCGCGCCGCCCCGCGGCCAGGCAGATGCCGCGCACATTGAACGAGTCTCAGTCCCGTCGCCGGGGCCAGACCAGCCCCGAAAGCACCACGAGCACCGACGAAATCACCAGGGTGCCGGGTTCGGGGACGAACACCGCGGCGATTTCGCCGCCGCGTGCATAACCCAGGCCGTCGTAAAA
>JAFEBR010000017.1 GCA_018242565.1 Planctomycetota bacterium
AGGTCATGTCAGACAGTTTGGGATTTTCCTCGATGTCGGCCACGATGTACTCTTCGGCCTTGAATTGATTGCCGACGGTGGGGTCATAGTGTCCATCCGCGGTTTGATACGGCAGGTGCCCCTTGATGGCGCCGAACATGCCGAATAAACGCTGCCCCTGTTCGGCGGCCACGTTTGCCTGGGCCGCGAGGAAGTCGCGGCCGCGCACACCGCGGGTGCGCTGCGCGACGACGTATTTTCCGCCTCGTTCCACATCGATGGCCCGCAAGTCGGCAGGGGTGATCCATTTGTTGCCAGGGACGAAGTTCTCTCCCTGAGATTTTTTCTTGTCCACTTGCAGTTCATCACCAAACCCGCCACCGAGCAAAACGTCAACACCCGGCAAAGGTGTGCCGGGATGTGACACCGAAGGCAGGCCGAGTAGATCCCGGGTCAGGTCCTGATAATCGTCGCGATGCACATTGTGGGCATACGCACACGCCGGGGTGGCATGGCTGAAGGGAACACTCGTCACGACTCCCACGGACCGCCCCTGTGTCTGGGCCTCGTGCGCGATGGTCGTCAACTGCCGCCCCTGGAAGTCGACATTGATGGCGTCATTCGGGATTTTGACGGCCGCACACATGGCGGTTGCGGTGGCGGCCGAATCGGGGTAGGTGTGTTCGCCTAGTTGGTGCGGATCGTTGATCGACTTCCCGATCGGATAGAGCCAGTCGTTGCCCGGCGTCCAGGGGTTGGGGCCGAGTTTCTGCGGGTTGTACCCCCCAAATTGTTCCCGCTTGGGCTTACCCACCGCTTGCCGATCGACGCTGATTTCCAGCTCATACGAATATGGACTGGTCACCATGAACCCGTACTGAGTGGTTCCGTCGGCTGGGTATTCTTGAAAGTGCGTCCCTTCGCCCCGGCCGGAACGGTAGCTGACTTTTTGCCGATTGTATGTGGCGGCCGCCCAGGTGGTCTGCCAGTCCATGCCGTCAAAGACCACCAGGAAGATGTATTTCTTGCCCTGGGTCAGCCCGGCCCGCTGGATCCGGCCAATATCGGTTTGATCGAGGTATTCTGCCTGCGGATTCAACGTGTTTGGCGGAACACGGCCGTAGATGCGTTCCAACTCGGCCGCACTGCGGTAGACGCTGTTCTCTCCCTGATAATCCGCCAGGTCGACTCCCGTACCGGCTCCCTTGGTGCCAAACGTGTACACGGGAATCAGGCGGTTGGAATGGCTCCCCCAGCCCATATAGATTTCGGGAATCGGCCCCCAATGCGCCCAGTGTCCGTCACCCGAGACATTCCCGATGACCGAGGCCCTTTGCAGTTCGCGTACCAGGTCCGTTTGGGCCCGGGCGGGTGTTGCACCGAGTCCCCAGACGATCAGGAACAGGAAACTTCCAATTCTGACGCAGCGGTGTGGCATCCTTCGTCTCTTTTGCAGGTTCTGGCAGATTGAATTTCGCCGGCGCCAACTGTCTTCGTGTTACTCTCCAGGGCGGCCGAAAGGCAGGAATCATCGGCGGGTACGTAAGCGCCGCCGCCGTGAGGCGAATTCGCCTTGGGCGGCTGTGTGCGGGGGGATTGTACCGGGGACCTCGGGGGGAATTCGACCGTTCGTCAATTTTTCACAATCGATTTCTGGCGTCCCTCCGGATGCAAACTGGTGCGAGTGGTGTTCCCGTCTGGGCCAGCGCCAAAAGTCGTTCTCCTATACATTTGCGTTGGCCGGATTGCGCTAGTAGGCTGGTGAATCAATCCTGACCTCTTGGCTCCTGGGACACGCGCTATGTCCGATTTTCAGTATTGTCTGAATTCCAGCACCATCCGCC